>JANOXC010000203.1:0-38343 GCA_031418215.1 Bacteroidota bacterium | reverse complement strand
TTGTAAACATCAGGGCTTGTATCACAATTATTGTTGCCGCTATTTGGGTAAAGATTTTCTGCCACATCATAATAGCAGCCGGAGGCAAACAAAATGGATATATATAATAGTCCCTTTTTCATTAATATCAATTAATTTGTACACGTCAAGCTATTTTTTTGTACACTATTCCTATGACAGCGGCAGAAGTTGAGGTTGCATTACCATCCAGAAAATTTCAATTACGTCTAATACACCTACTTCGATCACTAATGGAGTTTCCATAACAAATAACATAACGCAAAATTACGCTCTAAGTATGCGAAATCAATAGGAAACTTACTGAACGGGAATAAGAGTGATATGAGTGGGGTTAAATCCGGCGTTACCTTCTAATGCGGGATTATTACATTATGTAAAATAGCCGATTCCACCTAAATAAAGTCATCCTGACCTTTGAAAATTTTGTCGGCATTTTTTGTTGGAAAGATCTGCGGAAATTAATCCATACTTTTTGTGCCAGTCAACCACTCTTTAAAAAGCGGTGATCTTTCTGTACTTACAATGGTTTCGATCTCACAGACAGGTTTCAGCATTAACTTCACCCTTGATTTGCTCCAGGCAAGCATCTTTTCAATAGAAATAATATTTACAATAAACTGCCTGTTGATTCTGAAAAATTCTTGTGGGTCAACCAAGTGTTCTACCTCATCGAGGTTAAAATCTATTGGGTAACGAGTATTACTGAAAGTGCACAAATAATTAATCTTGTCTTCCGTATAAAAATAAGCCACGTCCTTTACTTCAACAAGCTTTATATTATCGCCGTAACGGATGATAATCCTTTTTTGATATTCTTTTTTACCACTCATGAGTTTTGAGATCATGGTGTTAATATCCGGTAGACTGTTCACTTGCAAATTCCGGAACTTGTCGAATGCAATTTTCAGCTCTTCTTTTTTTACCGGTTTCAATATATAATCAATACTGTTAACCTTAAATGCTTCAATAGCATATTGATCATAAGCCGTGGTAAATATTACAGGACATGTAACCTTAATTTCTTTGAAAATTTCAAAGCTTGAGCCATCAGCCAGGTTAATATCAGTTACCAGCAGGTCGGGCATTGCGTTTTCTTTAAACCACCTGACGGCTGATTTAACTGATGCAATACTATCAATTATTTCAGCCGAAGAATCGATCTCACGAATGATATTGGTCAACCTTTCTGCTGCAGGTTCTTCATCTTCAATTATTAATATTCTCATATTTTAAATTATTAAAACTATTATTTTATTAATGGAACGGTAACAGAGAAAGAATTGAGGTCGCTGAATATTAGTACCTGTCCTTTCGAGAGAATTTTATATCGGTTGGTAATATTCATCAAACCAATACCTGTTGAAACTTCTTTATTTAACTTCACATTGATATTATTTCTTACGGTTATCGTTTCGTCAGCCGATTGAAATATTTCAACTTTAAGTGGTGTTTCTCTGGATATCATGTTATGCTTTACTGCATTTTCAATCAGCAGTTGTAAAGATAAGGGTGGTACTTTATAAAGCTTTAGCACCTCTTTCGACAACCTTACATCCAACTCCAGGTAATTGCCGAATCGTTTTTTTTGCAAGTAGTAATAGGTGCTTACCATTTCTATTTCGTCCTCCAGAATTATGGTTTCTTTATCACGGTGCTGAATCATGTTGCGGAAGTAATCGGATAATTTTTCAACATATTCAACTGCTATATGCTGATCCTTTTCAATGATACTGATCAAGGTGTTAAAACTATTAAACAAGAAATGTGGATTGACCTGGCTTTTTAATGTTTCAAACCTATATTCAATGCTTTCTTTCTTCAATGCTTCCATTCTTTTCAGGCGTTGGTCATGGGCGCTGATATATAATCCTCCACCTGCAAAAAGCAATAACAAGACCATCGCCCTAAACCAGGTTTCCGTCCAAAACGGTTTTTTAATCACAAATGAATAAGTTGTTTCGTCAGCAATGGTAAAGCTCCTGCTTAAGGATGTCCTGACTTTGAACACATAATTTCCAGGTGGTAGGTTAGGATAAATAATATGATTATCGGCGGTGTTGATCCACTCCTTATTATACCCATCGAGCATATATTGGTATTGGATCCTTCCCGGATCCGTAAACCATATACCAGCAAAATCAAAAGCTATGTAATTCTGATTGTAATTAAACTCCTTTTGTGAAATAAAATTTTTCTTCTGATCAAACAATGATACTCTTTGCAAAACTGTTTTAGGTCCTGCAGGATTAGAATTTAAGGCAGGATTAAAGATCACTAACCCTTTCTCCGTACCCACCCATATTTTTCCTCCATGATCAAAAGCAATGACATTTAAATCCGGATTCACATCGGCTAAATTATTTTTGACGCCATAATAATCTATTTTACCACTTTGTGTATGCAGGATGTCAATACCCCTTTTGTGAACGAGCATAATTCTATCAGCACCAATTGCCCTGATGGAAGTAACGGTCATCTCCCTTAACCCGTCTTTACTGCCATAATTATGAAAAGTTTTACCGTTAAATTTACAAATACCCTCGCCGGCTTCACTAAACCAAATATTGCCGTTAAGGTCTTCAGTAATTGAATAAACGGAATTTGAAAGCAGGCCATTATCAGTATTAAAATTGTGATATTTATTTTTATCATAACAGGTAATCCCCTTCTTATCGGTACCAAACCAAACCCTGTCCTTAGAATCGACAAAAACAGTATATATATAATAATTGCCCAGTTCCGGAACACTGTCCAATTTTCTAATTTGGATTTCAATCTTGTCAGTATTGCAATCGTCAGGCAGGATACATCTCACTACACCTCCAAGTGTAGCCAGCCATAATTCATTATTGTTGCCGGCAATGGAAAGTATACTGGCCTTGTCGAGATCAGCGGATGCTATTTTTTGCTGAACTCCTGTTGTTGTATTCAAACGATAAAGCCCCATACCCATCGTGCCAATCCAAATGTACCCGCATTCATCTTCATACATACTTACAATATCGCAAAGATCCTTTGCCGGTGTGATGGTATATTTCTTGAGTTTAAAATCTTTCTTGTAAATGGGAATTTTTATCAGTCCCTGATCAGGAGTAAAATAAAGATTGTTCTCTGCATCAATAAATACTGCATGTACAAAGTTGAGTTTTTGGTTGTTTATTTCATTCAAAAACATCATCCAATTTCCATGTGATTGAATTAATCCGCTTTTATTTCCCAGCCATAAATTATTTTCCGCATCAACCAACATTTTTTTAATCTCGGGGAATTTCAAATCATCAAAAGATTTATAATTATGGAGTTCATTTTCTGTGTGATAAAGACCAGTAAACAATCCTTCATCATCTGTTGCAATCCAAATTTCCTTTTCATTTAATATCAGTTCATTCACCTGACCCTTTTCCCAGTTAGTGCTCCATTCAGGTATTGTGATTTGAAGTGTTGAGCTATTGATGATGCAAACCCCTTTTTCCTGCAGGCCAATCCACATATTGCCATTCATATCAGCCTTGATATCCCTTGCAATTTCATCGGGTATTCCTTTCTCTGCATTGATTTTAATAATCTTAACACCATTGGAATCAACAGCGCAAATTGAAATACCCTGATCAGTGCCTATCCACATTCGACCAAAACGATCTTCTGCAATAGCATATGTGTAATCATCCGTAAGGCCGTTTTCACTGCTGATTCTAAATAAAGTATTGTGATAAATGTAAAACACACCATCGCCGGCAGTGGTTAACCAAATCCGTCCAAGATGGTCCTCTGTAATTGCTGTAATGGCTTTAGTGGGTAATAAGCCTTTTAATGGCGCTGGCTTTAAAATACTGTCCTTCAATATGGCAATATCTCCGAAACGAAAGCCAGCCCATATTTCTCCGTGGCTGTCTTCAAAAACAGCAGACACATCCTGACTGATATTTTTTTTATTTAAAAAATAAATACTTGAGCTTCTACCGTTGTATTTGTAAAGACCTTCCTGTGTTCCTATCCATAAAAAACGATCTTTATCAATAATCATGGTATTTACTCCAAGACTACCATTCTCGCGAGCAATGAAAGTTTGTTTAAAAAAAGGTGTTTGAGCATATATATATTTCTGACAAAAACAAAAGAACAATAAAATCAAAACAGGCATCTTCCTTTTCATAAATTACTGCTTCCTTTATTTTCTTTCCAGCTTCAATTTTAATTCTATAGAAATTTCCTCTGCAACCTTTTCATGTACCACTTTTGGAACTCTGATATTGTGATCATTTAACAGTACTAAAAAATGTGACTCAATCTCCAACGAACCCTCTTTCACAATTATTTTGCTCTTAATGATCCTTTCCTGACTAATGCCATGCAACAACAATGTCCCTTTTGCGCGAACATCATAAGTCCCTGTTTTTGTAAAATCAATATCCTCAATGATCTTCCCTTTAAAAACAGTAACAGGATATTTTTCCGATTCAAGGTAATTTTCATTAAAATGCTCTCGTTGAAGGGCACTGTTAAAGCCGGTGAATGAAGTATTCAAAACAGAAAAGGCAAAAGTCTTTTTACTGATGTCTACCAAACCTTGCATTTTATCGGATTCAGCAGATATGATTTCCAATGCTGCCTCGGAACGAAATCTAATGGAAGACTGGCTGACAAAAAAATAATTTGAGTTGGAACCAGCATTAAATGATGCCAGACAGGACATAACAGCTACTAAACAAAACGTCCTTAACATAACCCGCCAATTATAAACTAACATCCCCTACAAATATAGTAAGGAAAGAAATGGATTTGTATGTGTATATATTTAATGGAAAACGCCCAATTCAATTTCATTAAGAAGTAATTTCGCAGATTAAACATGTACTTTTAAAAAAATGAAATCAACGAATGTCAGCCGCCAGCAGTATAAAATCACTAAAGGTGACCGCCAAGCACAACTCCAACAACGGCCGGTAATCATCTGGCTGACGGGACTTTCGGGTTCCGGCAAATCAACCATTGCCGACCGACTTGAACAAGTACTGCATGAACAGGGCTTTAAGACTTACCTGTTGGATGGTGATAATATCAGGCATGGGCTCAACAGTAATATTGATTTTACAGAAGCCGGAAGGACTGAAAACATCAGGCGTATTGGTGAAGTTGCCAAATTATTTACCGATGCAGGCATCATCACCATTACCGCCTTCATCTCTCCCTTTCGTCAAGATAGGGAAAAGGTGAGAAACCTTGTTGAAAAAGGAGAATTCATTGAAGTATATGTAAAATGCCCCATTGAGGTTTGCGAGGCCCGCGATGTGAAAGGTCTTTATGCCAAGGCCCGTAAAGGTGAGATTGCAGATTTTACCGGCATTAGTTCCCCCTTTGAAGAACCTAAAGAACCAGAATTGGTTGTTTACTCCGATAAATCGGATATTGAAACCTGTGTAAACCAAATTTTAGAAATAGCGTATAAGCAAATTAAATTGTAATGAAAATGATTTTATATACCTTAAACCATCTGCGCTCACTGGAGGCAGAGGCTATATATATTATCCGTGAAACAGCGGCTCAGTTTGAGCGGCCTGCACTGCTTTTCAGCGGCGGAAAGGATTCAATTGTGATGGCACACCTGGCGCGCAAAGCCTTTTATCCCGCCAGGATTCCATTTCCATTGTTGCATGTTGATACGGGGCATAATTTTAAAGAAACGATTGCCTTCCGTGATCACCTGGTAGAAAAATTAGATGCCAAATTAATTGTGCGTTATGTGCAGGATTCCATTGATAAAGGACGTGCAAAAGAGGAAAAAGGACCGAATGCCAGCAGAAATACGTTGCAAACAGTAACCCTGCTTGATGCTCTTGAAGAGTTAAAAATTGATGCTGCACTTGGTGGTGCTCGACGCGATGAAGAGAAAGCCCGTGCCAAAGAAAGATTTTTCTCGCATCGTGATGAGTTTGGACAATGGGATCCTAAAAACCAGCGTCCTGAGCTATGGAATTTATTGAATGGCCGTAAAGCGCCCGGTGAACATTTTCGAATTTTTCCCTTGAGTAACTGGACAGAGATGGATGTATGGCAATATATAAAATCAGAACAATTGGAAATTCCTTCCATCTATTTTACACATCAGAGAGATTGCATCGATCGTGATGGGATGATCCTTTATGTGTCTGAATTTATTAGCTTAAAACAAGGAGAAATAGTTTCCAATCGTGTGGTTCGTTACCGGACTGTTGGCGATGTGACCTGTACCGGTGCTGTTGAATCATTTGCTTCTTCACTTGATGAAATTATTGATGAAGTAGCAACCACACGCACCACAGAAAGAGGAACACGTGCAGATGACAAGCGCAGCGAAACAGCAATGGAAGACCGCAAGAAAGCCGGTTATTTTTAAAATACTTACACATGCATTAATTTTTATTTGATATATATAATTTTTTAAACATTAAACACAAAACAATAAACTTTAAACTTTTAACATGAGTACATTCAGCCAGGAAGGCTATTTAAATATGGAGTTGCTGCGTTTTACCACTGCGGGCAGCGTTGATGACGGCAAGAGTACCTTGATTGGCCGTTTATTGTATGATAGCAAATCATTGTTTGATGATCAACTGGAAGCCGTTAGACGCACCAGTGAACAAAAAGGATTTGAACATGTAGATTTAAGTCTTATTACTGATGGACTTCGTGCAGAAAGGGAACAGGGTATTACTATTGATGTGGCTTACCGTTATTTCGCTACACCAAGAAGAAAATTTATTATTGCTGATACGCCAGGACATATTCAGTATACACGCAACATGGTAACAGGTGCAAGCACTGCAAATGTTGCGTTGATATTGGTTGATGCACGCAAAGGAGTGTTAGAGCAAACCATCCGTCATTCGTTTATTGCTGCTCTTTTACAAATTCCCCATCTTATTATTTGTGTTAATAAAATGGATTTGGTAGATTATAATGAAGACAGGTATCATGAAGTTGTTGATGAGTATAAAAAACTTTCCTCCAAACTGGAAGTGAAAGATGTTACTTTTATTCCCATCAGTGCATTGCATGGAGATAATGTAGTTGATAAATCCACCAACATGCCGTGGTACCAGGGAACAACACTTCTTTATTCATTAGAGAACATTCACATTGGCAGCGATGAAAACCATATTGATTGCCGTTTTCCGGTGCAGTATGTGATTCGTCCGCAACAAACCGAATACCATGATTACCGTGGTTATGCAGGAAGAATTGCCAGTGGTATTTTTAAACCGGGTGATAAAATAAAAGTATTGCCCAATGGTGAAGTTGCAGAAATAAAAAACATTGAATTGTTTGGCAGTGACATAAAAGAAGCGTTTTCACCAATGTCGGTTACCATGACCTTAGACCGTGATGTTGACATTAGCAGGGGTGATATGTTGGTGCGTGAAAATAATGTTCCGCATACCAGCAGTGAATTTGACATTATGGTTTGCTGGATGCATCCCACTAAAATACAGGAAGGCGGTAAATATGGTATTCGGCATACTACTAAAGATGCCAGGTGCATTATCAAAGAAATACGGTATAAAGTAGACATCTCTACATTGCATCGTAATGAAAACGATAAAAACGTAATGATGAATGATATTGCAAGGGTCAGCATTAAGACCACGGTTCCATTGCATTTTGATCCGTACCGTAAAAACAGAACTACGGGAAGTATTATCATTATTGATGAAGCAACCAATGAAACTGTTGGTGCTGGAATGATTGTCTAAATTTTTATAAATAAATCCAATGGAAAATTATCATCCTTTTCTTACGCTGGCAATCAGGGCAGCGGTAATGGCAGGCAAAGAAATCAGGGATGTTTATGCCCATGATTTTACTGTTGAACAAAAAGATGATAATTCACCGCTTACAGAAGCTGATAAACGTTCACATCATAAAATCATTGAGCTGTTAAGTGAATCTGCATTGCCTGTATTAAGTGAAGAAGGGCAAGCCATTGACTTTGAAGAAAGAAGCAACTGGAAATTATTCTGGATGATAGACCCATTGGATGGAACAAAAGAGTTTATCAAACGGAATGGCGAATTCACCGTAAACATTGCATTGATTCAACAGAACGAACCGGTTTTGGGTGTTATTTATGCACCCATGATTGACACGCTTTATTTTGGTTGTAACGGCATTGGCAGTTTTAAGTTGGAAGCAGATGATGACTATTTAACACACCTCATTTTTTCTCATCATATAACAGACAGGATTATTCAAGCATCTCGTCGACTACCGATTAGGAATACAGCAAAAAACTTTACTGTAGTAGCCAGTCGCAGTCACATGAACAGTGAAACGGAAGCATTTATTGATACACTGCGAAAGTCTCATGGCGAAATTGATATGATATCAAAAGGAAGTTCCTTGAAATTATGCCTGGTAGCCGAAGGAAGTGCTCAGGTTTATCCCCGTTTTGCGCCTACGATGGAATGGGATACTGCGGCAGGTCAAGCAATTGTTAAATATGCCGGATTTAGTGTTGTTGATGTTGTCAAACAACAACCTGTTATATATAATAAGCAAGAGCTGTTGAATCCCTGGTTTATTGTGCAATAGTTTTTGTTGCTTTTTTACATGCTATTAAATTAATTTGTACTCTCTGCTTAAATCTGTAGCGCTTGTTATAATTACCCCTTCTTGTATTTAACCTTTATTTGTTTAAAAGAATTTTACTCCTAGTTATTACTCCAGATGTACTAGTTATGGTAATGTAATAAATTCCATTCTCGAAATGCTCCAGGTTTAAAGTTTGTTTGTACCTTAAATGTAAAATATTGCGTCCTGATACATCAGAAACATCTATGAATGCATCATCACTATTAGTTAGATGAATGATTCCGGTAGTTGGATTTGGATAAACAATAATATTATCAGTATTTGCATGATTGTTATTAATACCAACTGAGCAACTTCCCTGAACAACACTTACGTCATCAATGTAGAAATATGATATTGGATAACCTGTTGAATTAATTAGTAGAGTATCTGTCAGACTATCACTTCTAAAATTCCCAATTGTCATATATTTCTCTCCACCTAAAGCAATGAAACTCTCATGTATCAACATCCAATTAGAAGTGTCATTAATTATATTTCCTTGAGGATTATCAATTTGCGGCTGAAAGGAGAGCACGCCATAAAAAGGGGAAGAATAATAAATCGGAAATTTTGACAAATAAGCTCCAACACCATCACAAGCATACATAGACATGTCACCCAAAGAAATATAAAAAGAAATGCAATACTCGGTACCAGAAATTAAGGAGTCCAACAATTCGATTTCTAAATACTCTCTTACTGAAGTTGCTTTCCAGCTAATAAACCCTGCATAGCCTACTCCATTAAAAGCGCTTTGATATCCTGCAACATTGATAGGTACCGACAATCCAATCGCGGCGCAGGCATTAAAATAGTCAGTGCTGCTTGCGCCCATAAATGGTTGAAACCAGGGAATAGCTTCGGTAATTTGTCCTGAAGATGTAGGACAACTATCGTATATTTCAAAACTCGGATTAGGCACTAAATTCCCTTGAGAAAACAATGCTTGAGGTAAAATTAAAAAAATAAATTTTAATAGTTGTCTTATCATAATATTAATTAAACAAGGAGAAGGGATAATATAGATTTTCCCTTCTCTTTGTTTTACATTTATTTATTTAATATAATTTTACTCCGAGTTATTTCTCCTGATGCTCTAGTTATGGTAATGTAATAAATACCATTTTCGAATTGCTCCAAATTTAAAGTTTGTTTGTACCTTAAATGCAAAATATTGCGTCCTGAGACATCAGAAACATCTATGAATGCATCATCATTATTAGTTAGATGGATGATTCCGGTAGTTGGGTTTGGATAAACAATAAAATTATCAGTATTTGCATTATTGTTATTAATACCAACTGAGCAATTGCCCTGAACAACGCTTACGTCATCAATGTAGTAATAGGAAAAGGGATAACCTGATGAATTTATGTGTAATGTATCAGTCAAACTATCATTTTTAAAATTACCGATAGTTATATATTTCTCTCCTCCAGCAGCAATGAAACCTCCTTGTATTAATACCCAATTAGCAGTGTCAGTTAATATATTCCCTGATTGGTTTTCAATTTGAGGTTGATATTGAAGAACGCCATAATAAGGGTTATTGTAATAAATGACAGAATTAGATAAGTAAGCACCTATACCGTCACTTGCATAGCCAGCTAATTCAGCTAATGAGACAAAAAAATTAACACAATAATAAATTCCTTGAATCAATGAATCTGTTAATTGAATTTCTAAATATTCGCGATAATTTGATGTTTGACTAGAAATTAAACCGCTAAATGCAACCCCATTATTAGCAGCTTGATAACCGATAAAATTATTAGGGACGGATAATAATGCTATTCCACAAATATTAAAATAATCAGTACTACTTCCTGTTGCACCTGTATATGGCTGAAACCAAGGTTCTGCATTATTAATTTGACTTGCATTTGTTGGACAATTATTATAAAACTCAAAACTTGGGTTAGGTACTAAATTGCTCTGTGAAAACAAGGTTATTGGCAGTATTAAAGCAAGAAATATTACAGTTTGTCTCATCGTTCTTTTAATTAAAATAATAGTAGGGATAATAATGATTATCCCTTCTATTATTTTACATTTATTTGTTTAAAAGAATTTTACTCCTAGTTATTACTCCAGATGAACTAGTTATGGTAATGTAATAAATTCCATTCTCGAAATGCTCCAGGTTTAAAGTTTGTTTGTACCTTAAATGTAAAATATTGCGTCCAGATACATCAGAAACATCTATTAATGCATCACCAATATTAGTAAGCTGGATGATTCCGGTAGTTGGGTTTGGGTAAATTGAAGTATTTAATTGATTTGCTTTCTGAACTGGGTTCGCCATTCTCAACATTAAGTCTGGGTCTTTAACTTCAAGATTCAACATTGCCCTTGCATTAAATACTCCCGAGTTTATACTTAGTTCATGCTACTTACTTATTCTTAATTTTAATTATACATACATAGCAGGTCTTTCAAAGTTACAACTATATTAGCACTCATCACATTATTGCTCAAATTATTTTTCCATGCGTACTATTAATCAGCATTCGCTCCAGCTTCGGAATAAAATGAATGGTGCGTAGGCTAACCTCCGTTAGCTCAGCATTGCCAAATATTTTTTGTATAGTTCTTCCCACAAAAAGACGTCTGCTGAAATTTGATCTCCATGTTTTTTGATAATTCGACTCCAGTAATAATCTGTTTTCCAAATTAATTTCTCGATTCGTTAATATTCCTGAATTTAAAATAAGTTCACTCAACAATTTAGCAGCATGAATTGCCATGCTCATTCCGTTCCCGCACAATGGTGTTATCAGTCCGGCACTGTCGCCGCACATCAGTATATGGTCTTCCACAACATTCTTGCGGGCGAATGAAATTTCATTGATCACTTCCGGTTCTTGTGTTATGAATTCTGCATTGTTAAATATCTTTTTGATTGCCGGGTTTTTAAACAACACCTGTTCTTCCAGGTCTTTTATCGAATGAAAATTAAATTTCGCATTACGTCTATACAAATAACATAAATTAAAAAGATCCTTTTCTATTTTTACGATGCCACAATAGCCTCCATTAAAATTATCCAACCCCACTTCATCTTTGGCATAATCAGTTTTGATGTGATACTTAACACCCATATAATGTGTCCGTGATTTGATAAATTCACGATCCAGTTTTTTATCCAACATTTCGCGCTTGCCATAACTGCCAATTACAAGGCTTGATGAAAATGTATCATCTGCAGTTTTAATAATAAATACATTTTTTTCAAATTGAATATCATTCACCCTTGTATTAACCATCACCTGAGTACCGAAACTGATTGCCAATTGATACAATGCTTCATCCATTGTATACCTGCTTAAGCCAAAGCCTCCAAGTCCCAATGGTGCAACAATATTTTTTCCTGATGGTGTTGAAACCCTAAGTCGGGAAATATCTGATGCTCCATATTCAAAAGGATTAAATCCTATGGAACGAAGAAAAGGAAGCACTTCATTACTAACATATTCACCGCAAACCTTATGAAATGGATACGATTTTTTTTCTATCAACAGCACTTTCTTTTTATTTCGGGAAAGTATTATTGCCGCTGTCAATCCCGCCAGACCTCCACCAACAATTACTACATCAAAATACTTGTCTTCCATCATTTGATTAACTCATTTCCCAATGATGAGTTGCCAGCGCCAGGCCCACATCCAACGTAATTTATAATCAGCAATACCTGCTCCGTTTAAAACCTCCTCCCATTCCATTCGGTTTAAAGCTCGCGCAACTGACAATGGCCCGTCATATTTCACGAGATAGGTTCCTGAAAAAACAGAAGTGAGTAATTTAATTGAATAATAGGCAATAAGATGACGATGCAAATCATTGATAAGAACAGATCTTGTCGACAATTGATACATCCTTTTTAATAGCGCAATTAATTCCTGTTGATTGAAGTGATGACAAAAAAGGGAATTCATTGTTATGTCAGCTTTTTCATTGAGTAATGCATCATCAAAAACATTTAATGTCTTAAAATGAATATTGGAATATTGTTGCGAATGGGTGGATGCATATTCCGTCATTATCGGATTCATATCAATACCAATCAAATTCACCTGTCGCTTTTTTTTCTTTGCCCAATCAGCAATTGCACGCAGCATGTCGCCGCCACCACAACCTAAATCCATAATTGTTAAAGGCCCATTCCATGTTTCTTGTTCCAATGCATTTAAGATGACATGATAACCACCCAACCATTTATTGATTACCTCGAGCTCCTTCAAAGCCCGGTGAATTTCTGAAACTGCAACACCGTTTTGATCCATTTTTTCAGGAAGCAGGGAGCGTTGGGAAAAATCGGGCATCTAAATTTATATATATTATTAACCTGCTTCAGCAATCATCGCTTCCATGGTAAGTCCGGGACCAAAAGCACAGGCCAATAACTTTTTGCCTTTGTCATTTTGATTGAGTTGATTCATGTATTGTTCCAGAATAAAAAAAATGGTAACAGACGACATATTACCATATTCCTTTAGCACATCATAAGAAATTTTGTTTTGTTCATTGGTAATTCCCAATGCTGCTTCACATGCCTCCAAGATTTTAACTCCTCCCGGATGAATTGCAAAATAATCTATGTCTTCCTGCGTGATATTAGCTTGCTTAAAAAGTTTCTGTATCAGCGAGCCAATGCTCTTTTTAATTAAATCAGGAACGTAAATGCTTAATTTCAAATCAAATCCAAAATCACCAATTCTCCAGGCCATCTCTTCCTTTCCTGCCGGTTCAAACTCTGCATAAAATTCCAATATCTTCAAAGATGTTTGGTTTCCAATTTCATTGTTCTGTCCTGATGAAACAATGCATGCTGCAGCACCATCGGCAAAAAGTGCATTGGCAATAATTTGATCCTGTTTCTCATTTTTCTGGTAATGCAACGTGCAGAGTTCAACGCCTGCCAATAAAACAATTGCCTCCGGTTCAGAACGTACAATGTGATGAGCTACTTTCAATGCATTGATACCTGCATAACAACCCATAAAATTAATGCATGTCCGCTCCACACTTCTCTTCAATCCCATTTTCTCGATCAGCTGAATATCAAGTCCCGGAGCATACATGCCTGTACAACTAAAAGTAATGAGGTGGGTTACTTGCTCAACCTTCAACGATGGAAGATTTTTGAAGCATTTCATTATTGCCTCTTCACATAAATCAGCAGCATATTTCTCAAATAATATCATTCGTTGCGAAACCGTGGCAGCAGTCTGATCATTGGAAGGATGAAAAATGATATTGTCGGGATGATCATCTTTTCCGAATTCTTCAAGCACGCTGTGTCGTGTTGATATTCCGCTGCGGCTATATATTTTTTGCAATTTTAATTTTTCTGCCCTGCCCATGCCATTGGCATTTTCAAGAATAGAATAATAAAGCTGTTGCGATATTTTATTTGGCGGAACGGCAAGACCAATAGATTGAATGTTGGCGATTTTTGTCACTTAGAATGAAATTGTCTTTAAAAGTACATAAATAAACTACAGGAGCCATCAATTGACTTTACTACTGTTCAAATTGAAATAATCTTCATATCCTGCTTCAGGCCGTGCGGTTTGAATTTCTTATATTTCATCGGGCTTCATATCAGGAAATACTAATTTTATGCAAAATCTGATTAATAATGCGAAAAATAACAACTTTATTTGATCGTAACACACTATTGCACCTTCGTTTGCCTTTTTCCTTTTTTCTATTGCCTGTATTTTGTTTTGCTGTGAGCCAAACGACAACAATTAATTTGTTCAATGTAATCATCATCTTTATTGTTTTACACCTCTTTATCTATCCCGGCAGTAATATTTACAATAGTTTCATGGATAAAGATACCGGAAGTATTGGCGGATTGAAAAATCCACCTCCGGTAACAAAAAAGCTTTATTATGTAAGCATTCTTTTTGATTCGACTGGACTACTGATTTGCGTACTGATAAACATCAAGATGCTGCCTTTGATGCTACTCTATATATTAATTTCCAAAGCTTACAGTTGGAATGGTGTACGTTTAAAGAAATTCGCTGTCGGTGGCTGGTTCGTTGTGATGTTATTTCAGGGAGGATATACCTTTTTACTAGTTAATATGTCTGCAATGAATTGTTTTGACTCTTCATGGTTTACAGCAAATAATACTTTATGCATGCTACTCTCGTCTTTATTGATTGGCGGTTATTATCCTTTGACACAAATCTATCAGCATGAAGAAGATGCATTGCGAGGAGATAAGACCATTAGTTACAAACTTGGTGTAATTGGCACATTTATTTTTTCAGGGCTGATTTTTATGTTAGCATCATTAACCAGCCTCTATTACTTCATTACTTATTATAGTAACCTGCACTTTATCATCTTTATGGTCTGTTTGATCCCTGTGATCCTTTATTACAGCTTTTGGTTTGCAAAAACCTTAAAAAACAAAGCCGCTGCTGATTACCGACATGCCATGCAAATGACATTTATTTCATCCTGCTGCATGATTACCTGTTTCACCATACTTTATTTTCTAAATCATCAATAGTGCAAACAACTGATTTATTATGGCAAACGGCGGAAATTCTTTGGCAAAAAAGCATTCATGAATTTAGTTACTTCTTTGAAATAATATATATTAAAAAAATCTTGCTGTTTTTGAAAAAATGTGCTTACTTGCGTTCACAATTTGAAATTATATTAGCATTCTTTATGTAATAAAATTCGTTTTAGAGCCGCAGCCTGTAATAATTTAACTCCATCATTATTTAGATTCTGAAACTTACATTGTGCTTATTATTTGAGTCCTAAAAATTTTATTATATACTAATACAAAAAAAATCTCCACAGTTTTGCAATGAGTGAAACAAATAGTATAGCGATCAATGATCTATTAAGGCTGGTCCGCCAAGGGCTGGTGTTTTTCATCATTTGCATTGGCACTTATTTGCTGTTGCTTTTTGTTCTGGCAAATATTAATGTAACAGGCAGCCCGATTATTTTCAGGGCATCACAGGGTATTGTTGCAAAAGGCGGCTTTACTTTTGAACGATTCAAGGAGTTTAATCCAAATGAAAAACATGACATTCTTGCTTTCGGCTCATCAAGGGTAAACCGTGGCATTGACCCCAAAATTTTTGAAAAAGCCGGATACTCCATTTATAATTTAGGAACAGATGACCAAACACCGTTAAATACCAAGGTGCTGATTAAACAATATGTGAAACCCGGAAAGTGCCGTTTGGTTATTATTGATTTATATGATAAAATATTTTCGAGCAGTTCGCTGGAATCATCTGCAGATTTAATTCAAAACCTCGACGATGACAAAGCAGCTCTTCAGGTAGCAATGGCAGCAGATGATGTAAGAGCCATCAACCTTTTGGGAACAAGGATCATGCTTAAAAACAAAGCTCCTTCCTATAGAGGTGATACAAAACTTTATAAAGGATACAGGGTTAAGCCTGACCAAAAGAACGATTTCACTGGCGATCAATATGCATACAAAACGAACAAACAAAATCTAATTGATTTCGAAGAGACCATTAAATATCTTCAATCTATAAATGTTGCCTTTTTGTTGGTATGCCAGCCAAATCCCTCCTATGTCAGCGCTAAAAACCACCAATTGCTTTTAAACGACATTGAACCAATTTTAGCAGCCACACACACGCATATTTCTGATTTTACATTGAATACGTCAATTGTTTCCAATACTGATTTTGCTGATGAATCGCATTTAAATTCCAGGGGTGCCGGCCTTTACAGCAAATACCTGTTGAATAACCTTGTCAGCAAGGCCATTCAACCTATAAAAAGTGATGATTTATAGTTTGGCATAAATCAGCCAACTAAAATCACTGTTCCGCAACTATTTTGAATGATTTTTTTTCTAAGTAACCTGGCAACGCCTACCTTTAGGTTTGTTCAATATCCTTTTACATCTATTTTCCAGCTGAAATCCAATAATCTTGCAATTTTTTCTACTTTTTTTGCAATAGAAATGGATTAAAAATTGTGAATGTGCTATTTGTAATTATGGTCAAAACTACTTGGCCGCTCAAAATTTTATATATATATTTGGTCCAGAATCCGCCAGCAGTAAGGGTTTACAACGCAGTTCATCAAATATATGTTTTTAAAAAATAACCTTTAAAGAAATTTCATACTACGATGAAACTGAAGATTGCTTTTATAATGACGCTATTTCTGTCTGCTTTTTTTTGCAGTTTCAGCCAGGTTAAATTTACCATGCGGCCTTCCAGCTTACAATTATTTCCACGAAACAACAATGATTCAGCAACCGTAACGATTGCAGGGGATGTTATTGTTAATCATTATCATAAAGTCATTTATACGCTGTACAAGAATGGGGTTTTAATTGACAGTACCGTTGACAACCTGCATTATTCAGGTGGAAAAGCAGCTTTTCTTCAGCAATACAGCATCCATGCGGAAAAAAGTCTTTACCGTTTTAAAATGTACATTTATAAGCAACAGGCAACAGAAATCATGTTGGCCGACAGTATTTGCAGCGGTGATGTATTTTTGATTGATGGACAAAGCAATGCTGTTGCTGCACTAAACGGTCCGGGAGCCGACCCCGCCAATGTATGGGTGAGATCTTTTGGTTCTGAAAACAGTACGGCATCTATTTGTGCATCCGACACAAGCTGGGGACTTGGTAATGGTACCGTTGCGAATAACCACCTGAGTATTGGTGTGTGGGCGATGCGTTTAGGCAAAATCATTACTGATTCAACTGGTATTCCAGTTTGTTTTATTAATGGCGCACGAAACGGAACGCGTATCATTGAGCATCTTCCATATGCCAATCACACCGATATGAATTCCAATTATGGATGTATGTTGTACAGGACAACTAAAGCAGGTGTGGCAACATCCGTTAAAGGTATTTTTTGGTACCAGGGCGAAAGCGACACCGACACTTCCTGGATGCAATATGAAAACAGATTTAACATTTTATACAATGCCTGGCAACAAGACTATCCCTCTGTAACAGGAATATATATCATACAAACCAGGCCGGGTTGTATAAGCAGTACGAAATCACTTTATCATCAACAATTAAGGGAATCATTGCGCAGAATTTCATTAAACTACTCGCTTGTTTCAATGATACCAACAGTAGGACTCCCTGATTTTGATGGTTGCCATTTTCGTACGGTCGGCTACCAGCAACTGAGTCAGCGCATTTACAATTTACTTTGCGATAATATATATAACAAACCAACAATTTCCGGCAGCGATCCGCCAAAAATTTTGCAAGCTTTTTATTCGAACAACAGCAATACCAAAATTTCATTGGTATTTGATCAAGCTGTAGCATGGCCTGCTTTAATGAACGGTTATGACCTTAAAGATTATATATATTTAAACAGCAGCGTTTTGGTTACAGGTGGTTATGCTTCGGGAGACACTATCAATCTTCTGCTTTCCGCATCATCCAATGCCGATAAAATATCATACCTCCCTGGCATTAATTATTCGGGTAGCAATAATGTCTATATGGGCCCCTGGCTGCTAAACAACAATGGCCTTGGCGTACCCTCTTTTTTTCAAATCCCTGTTTCGAATTCTTTGGGTATAAATACCTCAGTAACAACATTAATCTGTAATCAAGATTCTATTTTACTGAGTAGTGATCATACCGTCCAAAATGCACAATGGTATTTGAATGGTATACCCATTGTAGGTGCTACGAATGCACAGTATTTTGCAAAAACAGGAGGTGACTATTCTTTGATTATGACAGATCCGGATTCGCTTGCGATGGCTAGCAATATAATTACGATCAATGACAGCACCCCACCGTTACCTGTTGTTACTTCCGCTAACGGTAAAATTTCCTTTTGCGACGGACAATCGCTGACCCTTATTTGCAATCAACCTGCTGCTAGCTATCAATGGTATTTCAATGGCAGCCCCATTTCAAACGCCAACCAATCGGCATACTATGCAACAGTGGTCGGCAGTTATACTATTGAAGTCCAGCGTATTAATGGCTGCAAAGACGCTTCTCAGCTTTATAAAATAAAACAATATCCAATACCCCCATCATCATTTATGATAACCAATGAGCTGGATAACTGCAATGATTCTCTCGTTACCTTAACCGGACCTTCCGGAGCAGGGTATTCCTATCAATGGAACAATGATTCAACCCCAATAACAGGGGCAATCGGTCAGACAATTAATACAACCAATAGCGGTTCATACAGCCTTATTGTTACCGGTACCAATGGCTGCAGCAGCACCTCATCCAATACTAATGTTCCCATTACCAGTCTTTTAGCACATATTACAGCCTTGGGAAATACCAAAATTTGCCTGGGTAGCAATGTAAAACTGGTGGCAACCTCAGGCTTTGGCAATACCTATCAATGGTTTAAAAACAATCTGTCAATTCCGGGGGCCAACCAGCCAATATACTTTGCTACCGCCACAGGCAACTATCAGGCAGACATCTTCAATTTATACGGGTGTGTATCAACTTCTGAAGTCATCAGGGTAACAACTAATGATTGCTCTATTACAAGAATGAAAAACGTTTCCTCAAATGGCTTGCTGCTATCTCCCAATCCATTCACAACAGCCGTCAGGCTTAGGTTGCCGTCGATTGAGGATGATGTTAACTATTTCTTTTTTGAACTAAGTGATGCGCATTCACACATTGTGCAAACCCTCACACAAAGTAATTTAAAAAGTAATGGTGAGGTGGAATTTAACACCGGTCAATTAGCCTGCGGGATTTATTTTTATCGTGCTTTTATAAATAATAATATATACTTCGGTAAAATTTTAAAGCAATAAGATTTACATAATTGTTTTCGCCTTTTTTCCTTTTATCAATCTTGTTTTCAATAAGTTTCATTTGACTAATGAACTTGTAATTTACAAGATACCTTCCCGGATTCAATTTTTCGGCATTCCGGATAATTCATATATCCTCTCCTACAATTGTTTAATTAAGTGGTTTCTAACAATAGATTGTGAATATTAAGTGTGAATTGTAAGATATTTATTGCAAAACAATATATATTTGCCCTCAAACTTAAATCCAAATCGACATGAAAAAATTTTTAACGATTGCAATGTGCGCCAGTATGTTCTATGTAACAACTGAAGCTCAAACAACTTACAAACAGTCAGGCGGTGCTAAAAACCTCGAGGTGAATTTTGCTCCATTGGGAGGCAGTCCAATCTCTATTGGCGGCATTAAGTACCGGAAATTTGATTCAACCGGCAACAAGGCTTACCGTTTGAATGTATTTATTGGTTCATCCAGCAAAAAAGAAATTACACAGCAGGAAGATGCTCCAAACTATGTAGCTGAATTAACTAAGAAGACTTCCGGAATGAACATCAGCATCCGTCCGGGTATTGAGAAGCACATGGCAGGAACAGATCGTCTGTCTCCATACATGGGTGCTGAACTTAATCTTACTTTCAACACTTCTAAAAAGGTAGAAGAATTTGAGAATAATGCAACTACTACCGATGTGTCAACTTATGAAGTTACTACAAAAGGTGCAGATGGTTATACTTCTATCGGCCTTGGACTGGTTTCAGGTTGTGATTTTTACTTTGCTAAAAGTATATACCTGGGCGCTGAAATTGGCTTTGGTTTTAACATGACGAGTATGTCAGATAAAAAGACAGAATCAGGTCAGACGCCTTCTGTTCCATCTGTTACAGAAAATCAAGGTTCCAGCTTCCAATTTGGACCTACCTTTATCAGCGCCATCCGTTTAGGTTGGTTATTTTAATTAATTGTTGTATTTTAGGGTCTTGAAATAGAAAAACCCAAAAAACATAAATATGAAGAAATTAATACAAACTTCGGCAATGCTGCTCCTGTGTGGAGCAGTAATGCTGATGTCATCCTGCTCAAAGCATGATGATCAGAATGGAGGAAGCCCAATAGTTAAGGGCAGTGCACAGGATCGGAAAATCCGTGAATTGATCAGCAAGTTACCTGTTGAGAAACTGGTATACCAGCGTACTGCAGGTAAAGGCGGAGATGTAACAATGGATGCATGGAATTTTGGCAATCCAAGCGCGGGTGGAACTAGTTTCTCTAACGGAAGCGCTTCCGGTTCAACAACATCGAGTGGCCCTACTACTATATATATTTCTTCCAGTTCGTTTGGAAGCAATTCAGGTAGTGGAACTGTGGTTGCAGGCTCTACATCAATGGACATCAATTACACGTTTTGCTTCGCTTCTGATGACCCCGATCAAATGGGGTTAGGCTTGTTTAATGGATTAAGCTTTACCGGTGTCTCTTCAGTGATTGGCATAAGCGGTGATTTTGAAGCATTGGCAAATGCGACTGATTCAACTGATTTCAGTGATGTATTTCATGGCTTAGCTTTCTATATTGTTTATGATGGCAAGGCGCAAGGTAGCTATGACGTGATTGACTGGACAGCAGAAGGTGGGATCAGTGATTCATTAAATACTGATGGTAATTCATTTGCTTTCCTTTTCGATTTTGTTAATGGACGATTGTTCTTATCACAAGACGGTACCATTAACGTAAGCGGAGGAAGTATGAACTTCCAGGGTCATTACCTACAGGTTGAAGGATTCATTAATGCAGACGGAGATTTTGATTTAGACGGAGACCTTACTTACACAACTGTTTCCGGTTTCGGAACAATGGGATGTAATTAATATTCCGAATATTATTTAAAAGGACTGCTTTGCATGCAAAGCAGTCCTTTTTTTTATGCTTATATTTTTTCCTTATCAAAAGCATGTACCGAAGTAAGCCAATTGAAACTTGGCGCTAAAAACCAGCTAAAGTTATTTTGATCTTTATCAAAAACTATAACCAATAATCAACCGGCATTCCAATGCTTCATGTTCATCATAAACCATGTTGCCAGGAGCATAATCTGTTTTATAAAGGTTGGTGATTTGTGGTAAGATATTGAGTGTGCCAAATAATTTCCCCTGGCTAAAAAACAACGTTGGCCCTGCAAATAAAACACTGTGCTCCCAGCCATTATCCTTAGTTATACCGTTATCTAATCTTGTTTCGAGGCCTAATCCTAAGGTTGGCTGAAAGAAATGCATATAACCAAAATCCAATTCAACAGGAGCCTCCCAATTCATTTCTCTTTCAATTTGATTTCCTTTTTTCTCCACTTCTGTTTCCAATTCCAGTTCGCCTACAAGGTTGAAAACAAATAAATTCTTCCCAATACGTTTATCTAAAATAACTTTCCCCTCCAATTCATATTCATCGCTACCAACCATTAATTCGAAATACAATGCCGACCCAACAGCATTGGCAACGGGATCGGATAATTTAAACTTCCATTCATTACTAAAAGAGGTTTCTACATCTGTTTGCGTTGGAAATTCTGTTGCATTGCTATCAAGTAAAGCAAATTTAAAATTGCTTGTATTAAAATAAAAAGCGGTCTGAATATTTTTTCCCAAACCGAATTCCAGTTCTAATCTGGTATCCAAATGCCTTCCAAATGCATAAGGACTAAATTCACCTACCTTGCCTGTTCTTAGTGTGCTCCAGTATTCAATATCAAATCCACCCTTAGGAAGCACATTTGATTGATACATTCTGGCAAATACCCTGTCCTGGGCCAAAGTAACATTTGTAAGCACTAGCAAGATGGCAGTAAAAAAGATATTTTTCATGATTTTTAATCTTAGGGTGCAAATGAATGCATAAAAAATAATGTCCTCTTTTTTAAAGCGGAAATTCTTTGACCGAAAACGGAAATTCAGTTGTGCTGCAGTTCGCTTGGGAAAATACCAGTATACTTTTTAAAAGCGGTACTGAAATTACTTTTACTGGAAAACCCAATTTCATCGGCAACTTGCGCAACGGAGTATTCATTACTTGAAAGCAACATTTTGGCCTTAAGCATTCTTTGTTCTTGAACAAAATCGTAAACTGTAACGCCGAAGACTTCCTTAAATCCCTTTTTCAAATAACATTGGTTAATCCCAATTTGTATTGACAACTCTTGAATGGTGGGTGGTGATGCCAGCTGTTTTAATATAATATATTTTGCCTTCATGATTTTTTCCTTCTCAACAGGCTTGGTTAGAAACTTACAAGAAGCGCAATCACTTTCATTAACCGAATAATATTTTTGAAAGCACAATAATAAAGCGAGCGCCTTACTTTCTAAAAACATATTTCTGAATGAGTGTTGTAATTTGCAATTAATAATTTCATGCAATATCATTTGCGTATTTGGACACAAATCATGTTGCATATCATTCGAAAATTGCTGTAAATTATTCTCTGCTTCCGTCGTAAATTCTTTCAAATACCCGTGATGAAAATTAAAGTTGATTTCATAAGACAATGCATTACTGTCGTTGCCGTTCAAAATATCGGAAGGCGTAAACTGAATCAACATGGAAACGCCATTTATAGTATTCTTTAAATAAGAGCTATTGGTTTTTATGGAAGGGAAGGATGCAAGTGAAAAATGCAATCCCTTTTTTACTTGTAGAGAAAATGTCATGTGGCAAAATTAATAATAATTGGCACTATGTATATTGCTGCTATACTCCCTAAAGCCAGTAGTTGCACTTTAAATTACTCAATATCAATAGGTCCCGCCTCATTAATTTTCCTTTATTTCCTTCATTACTTCCTTTATCTGCAACTTATATAGTTCTATCGAATCAGCATATGCAGTAGTATTCTCTTCAATTGTTCTATAAATGAGGTTGTAACTATTAATCCGCAATTCACAGTATTCCAGCATTTTTACATTTCGCTCATGAAACAATCTCGGGATATTCAACTTGTCTGCTTCCTTTACCAACCGTATATTTTCATTCCAATAGTATAATCCTTTATCCTTAAGGGAAGATAATAGTTTCTCCTTCGGCATCTTATCTGAAAGGCGATAAAACTCTAATGCCTTTGATTCATTGTAAACAAACACATTCATTTTCTCATTGTACTTCGGAATGTCGTTAGGTGTATTCCTGTAAATGATATAGCTCCCAGTGAGGATTACGGCAATAATGATTGCAACTGTTGAATGTTTTATTTTTTCCTCAGCTATTTCATTCCCATTATTTTTAATTAAAATCAATGGAACACTAATTAATCCGGCAATAATCAACCCCGTATCTTCAAGTATATGAAAATTATATGCTGCTGTGAATCCAATCAACGACCATAAAAATGGAATGACCAGCAACACAATGGGCGTTTTTCTATCAATAAAAAGCAACAGACCAAATGTAAAAATGGTTGTAGGGCAAGGCAATCCAAAAGAGGGTGAAATTGGATAAATATAACCTGCTGAATATCCCAACAAAGGATAAATAACCAATGAATATACAATTAGGCTTAACCCTATAAGCCCATACATGTCTGTACGGAATTTAAAGTTAAGTTGCTTTTTAAAAACACCATATATTAAAAATAATATGCTCTGTAATATAAAAGCCATCCCAAAAATAACGGCAGCCTTGTTTACGGAAGCAAAAAATTTAATGTGATAAAACAGGCCCATCCACAACCAAAAAAATACCAGTATCCAACTGATTTTCTTCCCTGATTTTGGAACTTGTTTGATTACAAGATAAATGGCAATTATACTTAATGCCAATAATAACAACTGCATTGGATACACGCTTTCATTGTATGTCTTAAATACATTGAAAAATTGTTGAGCAGTAAAAGGCGTTTGCATTATTATTCAGTAACAGAAAATTACAATTTTTTTTTAATTCGATTTATGTGCTTCCAATTCTATTTCAATCATAAATCCGGGCAGTGCAAGTCCTTTTACTTCCAACCATGTTCCGGTCGGAAAATTTTTTGTATAAATAGTATTGCGATAAACCGATTGTTTTAAAAACGCTTCCATATTATTAGTATAAACATTCTCTACCACCACATCATCAAAAGTGTAACCATAATGCTTCAACACTTTATCCAAATCAGCATAGCAATTTTTCATTTGTTGTGCCAGATCACCAACAGCTGTTGGTATACCTGCATCATCCATGCTTACGGCACCTGAAATTTTAAGGTCATTACCAATTCGAACTGCATGGGAGTAGCCATACTCCTTCTCTACTTTAGGTCGCAATAAAAAATACTCAGGTGCTTCTTCTTTTATTTTGGTTTCAATTTTTATTTCCTTCGTTACTTCTTTTTCTTTGCAACCTTGTGTTGTAATTACTAAAGCAGCAATTACCGAAATTAATTTCAGTCGAAAGTGAAAATTAAATTTGCTTATCATATTATATATGTTATTTAGAGAGCCTGCTCTGCTCGGTTTTCGGCGACTCCGTTTCGTTTTTAAAAGATGTTTTTCTTCTGAAATGGTAATTCATCCAGCGCGATTTGGAATATTAAACTTCTATAAAGCCAATATCAACTCAGTTATAATGACTTAATCCATTTTAATAAACTTTGCAATTCCTTTTTTATCTCCTGATTTTATCTCAAGAAAATATACGCCAGGATTTAAGTCTTCAGTTGACAGTTGCAAGCTGGAAGCAGGAGACAATAATTTTGTTTTTAAAACATCTTTTCCAATCAAGTCGAAAATTTTTATCTCTACACCAATTGACAGAAGCGGACTGCTTATTGTTAATTCATTGGTAACAGGATTTGGATAAATTGATAATCCTAAGGAGCTATTGGTTTCACTTATTCCACTAAAAACAGCAGTGTAGGCATTTGACGCTTCACAACCCCAGCTATTGGTTACTATCACAGAATAATTTCCATTTTGTGTAATCGAGTAAACACTATCGGTTGCATTATTGATTGCACTTCCATTATAATACCAATGAAAAGTACAGGTAGAATTAGTAACACCGGAATGAAGTGTGTTAATTGTTTGTGTAATTAGCGGACCAGTGTTTGATGTAATAAGTCTTGCCGCAAAAAAGCTATTGTTTCCCCAATAAACCCCACCAAATGTTATTTCATTATTTGGTTCAAGGGTAGCGCCATTGACAATAATATACAAACCGTATAAACTTTGAATATTGGTGACACCTCCGTTTATTGTAAAGCCCGGGTCAGGTATTCCATTGCTATCATAAGCAGAAAAGTAAATTGCGCCTCCAGGTCCATCTGTATACTCAACCAAAAATTTATCATTACTCATTGGTAAAATAGCCTTTAATTGAGAGCCTAATGGAAATGTTGCAATATTTAAATACCCATTCGTACCGAAAGTGCTGTCTAACTGACCGCTAGTGGATAATCGAAAAAGATGAGGAAATTCAACAGTAGCAACTATTGCCCCACCTGCAGAAATTGTTTTGCCTGTGCTTTGTAATAATGAAAAAGCGGGAGCGGAATACACAGAAGAATCAACAAAAAAACCATTGGTGCCAAAAGTGGTATCAATAGTTCCTAATGAATCATAAGCCATAACCATTAAATACTGTTGGTTTACGTTTCCGTAATAAGTGGGAACAGTGGATATTATTTTCCCATCTGCTCTTAAAACACTGGTTGTATTTCCGATATAAAACGAAGCATTGGGTGGATAGGGAAGTATAAGAGCTCCATTATTTGCATAAGTAGAATCAACAATACCATTTGGCAATAAGCGCATGGCGGTAAGGTTTGGGCCTCCAGTATAACCACCGGCCATAGTGCATAATATTTTTCCATTGGGCATCAAAAAAATATTGCCAAAAGTTTGCGAACCCAGATACGTTATCTTATTGGTTCCAAAAGTGCCGAAAGTCGAATCAACAGAGCCATCACTGTTATATTGAGCTATAAACGGAAATTGTTGCGAACCAAAATTGCCATCTGATTGCGTGCCACAACATAAAATTTGTCCATTGGGTTTTAGTAAATAATCATAACCCGCATTTCTCTGGTCAAAAGTGTGATGTACCTTGCCATTAATTCCAAAGCTGGAGTCAATAACACCACATTCATTTACACGGGCCATATCATTAAAATTTGCATTAAAGTTTGCATCATAATCGTATCCGCACATTAAAATTTTATTATCGGGCTGCCTGAATATCTTCTTTAAAATTAAACTCTGTCCACCAAATTGTACCAAGGACAAAGATCCTGCTCCAAATACTGTATCAGAAACAAGCGCCTGGCCATTGGATTTAGTGGTTGTGAAAAATGAAAAACCCAATATCATGAATGTGATTTTTTTAATTGACTTCAAAAAAAAGCTTGTGGTTGTTTTTTGCATATCCTTTGTTTTTAATTAATATTGATTTCAATTCCTAAATGTAAATTATATTATTCACTTAAAGAGCTGAATTAAGATTATTGAATTAAATATGCTCAATTACTCTTTTTATAAAGATGCTTCCCTGTATTCCAACCTTCCTTTGCCAGGAACTTCTCTCCTGATTCAATTGCTCCGGCTTCCATTTCCGTTCCCATACTATCGTTCCACCTGTTTAGATAGCCGAACAAAGCAATCACACCAAGCATTTCTACTATTTCTCCTTCATTCCAATGTTTGTGCAAATTATTCGCAACATCATCATCAACAGCATTGGGGATCACAGTTGCCGCCAATGCAAAATCCAACGCTGCACGTTCGTTTTCCATAAAAGCCGGATGCGTTTTATATTCCCAAATATTCTCCAACTGCTGCTGAGATGCTCCATATCTTTCTGCAGCACGAATGGTATGTGCCTGACAATACCGGCAACCGGCGGCATTGCTGCAAATGTATCCTATCAATCTTTTTAATGAACTTGTTACCCGTCCTTTGTTTTCCATCACGGCCTTGTTCAATTCAATAAAGGCATAAGCAATTCGCTGGCGGTGATGCATTGTTTTAACACTGTTGGGACAAAAGCCAAGTGTTTCATTAAAAAACTCAATCAGCTTTTGAAGTTCCGGATCATCATCTGAAGATTTAGGATTTACTAAAGGACTTTTCATTTTACTATATTCATTTAAAGTGAACAAGATCAATTAAGTTCAATTTTTCAAGGAAAAGCAAGGTCAAATAATTAAGATTTTAATTTCCTGTTCAGCATATTCAATTAATAATTATGGTTGAGGAAATTTACTGATGTCCATATAAAATATTTCCCAGGTATGTCCATCCAAATCTTCTATGGTTCTTTGTTGCATAAATCCATGGTCCTTCGCTGGAACAGGCTCTTTACCTCCGGCAGCAACTGCATTATCCGAAATTGCATTTACTTTATCCAAACTCTCTACTGAAATTGAAAGCAACGCTGATGTTGTTTTAGAAACATCAGCAATTGGCTTGGTAATAAAAGTTTTAAATCTTTCGTGAGTAAGTAACATTACCAATATCTCTTCACTAAAAACCATGCATTTTGCACTTTCGTCAGAGAATTGAGGGTTATTCGTAAATCCCATTTTTGTGTAAAAGTTGAAAGATTTTTCAAGGTCTTTTACCGGTAAATTGATAAATATTTGTGATCTCATTTTATATATATATTTGTTTCCTTAGTCATCATTTCTTTCCTAACCTTGCGCAATGTTTAAAATATGAAGCCTGTCCTTTTCTCAATTAAGTTTCATAAACTTACTTTTTAGAATCTGCAAACTACATTAATAACCCACGTCATCAGTCCGAACAAATTCGGCATAAAGACCGGCCAAGAAATATATTCAAATCAATTATTTTGAATCCTTATTATAAATTTCCCTTATACAAAGATATTTTCCATCTCGCTTTTCAAAAACAGCAAAGTATTTCCCGCGGCCCATTTCTTTACCTGCAGCATCTAAATATTTGGTGATACCAACTTCAGTTGCTACATCCCCTTGAGCATATACATCAAGTGTTTCAAAAGCAATGGAAGCAAAGGACGGCTTTCCTGCAAATTCTTTTTCTTGATGAACCCGGATGGCGGCTTTGCCCGATACTATTGGTTCACCATCAGGCATGCTCACTGCATCATCAGCATAAATGGCCATCAATGCATTGATGTCTTTCGAATTTAGAGCCGCGGCCCATGCAGTTTCAATAGCTACAATCTCAGCTTTCACCTGCACAGGGTCAATAGCCGGCGGAACGGGTGCTGTTGCTTCAGTTGTTTTTGTCTCTACTGCGGCTTCCTGCTTAGGTGCGTCCCCGCAGGAAACAAACGACAATACAAATATTGTAAAGGCTGGAATAATAATTGATTTTTTCATTTTTATTTATTTAATGATTAGAATTTTATAAGTTTATAATTCACAGAAATATTTTCATGGGTATAGTTGAGCAAGTAAAAACCATGCAATAACTTTTCAGCAATTCTGAATTTTCCTGGCCCACTTAAAATTCCCGGAAGAATCCAATTTAAGAGCAATCGCCCCAGAAAGATTTACAATATT
Organism: Bacteroidota bacterium; assembly: GCA_031418215.1. Taxonomy (GTDB): domain Bacteria; phylum Bacteroidota; class Bacteroidia; order AKYH767-A; family OLB10; genus JANOXC01. The sequence goes on along the minus strand of JANOXC010000203.1, from coordinate 9,383 downwards.
ATCTTCAAATACAATGTTTGGGAGAGATGAATATTCGAAGACATAAATATTTGCTGAATCATCAACAGCCAAGTCAAATGGAAAATCACCATTTCCAAAACATCCGAATTTTTTTATCCAGATATGTTGTCCTTGCGGATTAAACTTGGCTATGTAAACATCACTAAGCCCAGGAGTCAAAGGGAAAATGGTATTTCCCTGAAGTAGTACCGGAAAATTTATGTTTGAAGCCACATAAAGATTTCCTGCATTATCGCGAACCATGGCTTGCCCTGTTTCAATGGTTCCTTGTGCTACATATCCACCAAAGGTTTTCCACAAATAGTGTTGCGCTGATGCTTGTGATGCAAATGCGATGAGCAGCAATGTGAGTAGTTTTTTCATAATATGTATATTAGAATTATAGGTGAAGTTAATCTATTAATTCATATTAGGTAACCGCAAAGTTGTTTAGTCTCACAGGCAGGTGGCATAACATCAATTCGTTCAAAAACCAAAGCTAATAAAATAACACAAAGGTGTAAAGTTGTTTGGAGGAGAAGAGGAATAATGATGATTTTTTACCAATCACCGTCGTAATACTCGTCTATAAGGATAAAAAGCAAAAAAAAACCTCATCAACAACTCTTTTATTCTTTTAGAATCGGAGTAACAAAAATCAAACTTCCAATTCCAAAAATTCATATCCCAAAAAAAAGCCCCCGAGTGATCGGGGGGCTTTTCCTTTTTTCAAAAACAATTAATCTACTTCCTCCACTCCGGCAATCTTCCCGGCGTGTAAGGAGCTCCGTTCTTTTCAAGTGTTACTTCCACTTTTTTAATTTCCTCATCTATAGATTTTAATTCGGGAAGCAGTGCGGCAAATTGCTTAGATGCGATTTCAAAACTATTAATGGCTGTTAGTGTTGGTGCCGAAGTGGCCGACCAAAGAGTGCCTTCAATGGTGCCTATGCGTCCGTTGATGGACGGTACAGTTTCGAACTCTCGCTTGGCAAGGCTTGCATCGCCATTCATTTTAATATCAGCAGCAGTTAAGCGCTTTTCCACCAGGTACACTTGCTCTGCGATGGTAGCTTGCGGCATTTGTGCATCATTGACAGCTGACTTGATAAATTTTATTTTGTTTGTCAGTTCGCCACGGTACAAATCAGCAGCTGAAGTAGCTCTTCTAAGCTCACTCACCTTTTTGCAAAATACATCGAAAGCTTTTGTGTCAGTGGCAGGAAGCGATGCAATATTGAGCGGTTTGATGACGAATGGTTGTGCCGAAGCAAGCTCGGTGATTTTTCCATTTTCAAATTTGCTTAACGAAACATTGTATGTGCCGGCCATGGCGAGGTGTCCTGTTTCGGGCTGGTCGTATGCATTGGTGGAGTCGGGCTTGTTGAAGTTTACCGGGCCGGGTGATGCATAACGCATATCCCAAACGATGCGACTTAGTCCTTTCTTTGCTCCGGTTTTTATTTTTCTTACTACATTTCCTGCAACATCCGTTATTGTAAAAAGCAAATATGGGTCAGGATACTGATCTTCCAAACGAATACTATCAGCTGATGGATAATAGACGGGCTCTTTCTTTTTTATTTTATCTTTCTCTATCTCCTGTCGCTTTTCTTTCATGGTTTTAAGATTTTCTTTCAGGTAGTAGGTGAACACCGCTCCCACTTTAGGGTTGGGTGCACTGTAATAACTTTCTCCCTGGTGGCCTTTTAGCGGTCCTCCTACTTCAGTGTTGCTTTCGATAAACATCCATGCATCTTTAATGGGTGTAATGAAGGCGTCTTTGTCAAGGTCCTCTTTCTTTATAGTTCTAAGCGGAGTGTAATCATCGAGGATGTAATAACCACGGCCGAATGTTGACAGCACTAAATCGTTTTCGCGTTTTTGAATTGCAAGGTCGCGAACAGCAATAGTTGGTAAGCCGCCTTTAAGTTGTATCCATTTCTTTCCACCATCGATGGTAAAGAACACCCCGAACTCAGTACCTGCAAAAAGCAAGTCTTTGTTTACATGATCTTCTGCAATGGTATAGACGCTACCGCGCTCAGGAAGGTTTCCCTGTATGGGCGACCATGTCATTCCTCCATCGGTACTTCTGTATACATACGGTTTGAAATCTCCATACCGGTGATGATTGAATGTAGCATAGAAAACATTTTTATCCAGCTGCGATGCGATGATCTGATTTACATAAGTGCGCTCCGGAACTCCGGCAATGTTGTCAACCTTTGACCATGATTTACCACCGTCTTTGGTTACATGAATCAGTCCGTCGTCTGTTCCAACTACAAGATGATTCTCATCAAAATAACTTTCGGCAATGGAAACAAGCTGACCATAAAAATCAGTGGATGAATTTTTTGCAACAGCATCCATGCTCCATACACTTCCCATCACAGGTAATTTATTGCGGTCTATCTGCCGAGACAAATCACCACTGATGGCAGTCCATGAATTCCCCATATCATCTGTACGGAATAATTTATTTGCTCCGCAGTAAAGGCGTGTGTGTTTATGTGTAGAGATGAGCAACGGAGAATCCCAGTTCCAGCGTAGCGCAGGTTCGTTCTCCCCTTCTACAGGACGTATATCAACCACTTCCCCACTCTTCTTATCAAAGCGAGCAAGACCTCCATATTGAGATTGCGGATAAACGATATCAGGATTTTCGGGATCGATTTGAGTCTCGTAACCATCACCTCCCAGCGTAAATATCCAATCGGCATTGGTGATGCCACTTGCACTAATGGTGCGTGAAGGCGCTCCAAGGCTGTTATTATCTTGTGTACCTCCATACACCCAATAGAAAGGAAGGGTGTTGTCGACAGCAACTTTATAAAACTGTGCGATAGGAATGTTTGCTTTGAATTCCCAGTTCGTACCGAAGTCGTACGTTTCATAAACACCGCCGTCGCATCCAACAAGAAGATGCCTGGTATCTTTGTCGTCAATCCACAGTGCATGATTGTCAACGTGTTTATTCTTCTCACCGATTTTGGCAAATGTTTTTCCTCCGTCTTTTGATACCATCACCCAGAAGTCAACATAAAAAACTTTATCAACGTCCTTGGGATCACAAAATATTTCCTGGTAATAATTTCCCGCAGTGGTGTTATCACTCATCTTATCCCAGCTTGCTCCCCGGTTGGTAGAGCGGAACACACCGCCTTTTTTATCTGATGCTTCAATGATGGCATATATATAATCAGGATTTGCCGGCGAGATAGCCAGGCCGATTCTTCCCTTATCTACTTCAGGTAAGCCTTTCTTCAACGTGTCCCATGTTACCCCACCGTCAACGCTTTTATATATATTTGACCCTGGTCCTCCGCTGATGTATGTATAAACCTGACGTCTGCGTTGATGCGCTGCAGCATAAAGTACATTGCTGTTGCGTGGGTCCATGTGAATTTCATTGAATCCGGTATTCTCGCTGACATACAAAATCTGCTTCCATGTTTTACCTCCGTCCGTTGTTTTGTAGATACCCCGATCACCTCCGGCACTCCATAGCGGACCATAAGCAGCAATATATACAATGTCGGAATTTTTAGGGTCGATGACAATCATTCCTGTGTGCTCTGAATTTTTCAAGCCCATATTTTTCCATGACTTGCCGCCGTCTTCTGATTTATATACTCCGTCGCCATAAGCAACACTTCTTTGGTTATTATTTTCTCCGGTGCCTACCCAGACTACATTGGAATTGTTTGGGTCAATGCGAACACAGCCAATGGAGTAAGAACCTTCGCTATCAAAAACAGGCGTGTAAGTAATTCCGCGGTTAGACGTCTTCCATACACCACCTGAAGCAGCCGCAACAAAATACTCGTTAGTGTTATTAGGGTTAACGGCAAAATCTACTACGCGTCCCGAGGTTTTAGCAGTACCAATGGCGCGGAATGTGAGTCCGGCGAAAGTTTCTTTTTTCCAGGGATCTTTTTTGTCGGAATCAGCTTCGTTCTTTTTTGCGTCTGCTGATTTTGTATTCTGTGCAATGGTTGGCAATGTAAATAGCATGGCAACAAGCGAGAGGCAGTGAAAATAATTTCTCATAAGCATTTTGATTTTGATTAGAAGGAGAGGCGAAAATACAATTTAAGGCGATTGAAGCAGGAAAAGCAGTAGTTATTTATTGAACTGTGTGGATGGTAATTAGCGAAATTCTGTTTTTACCAGCGGAATACACTTTGGCAAATCTATATACATAAACAACAAAACACTGCAGTTCTCAAATGTGATTTATTTCAGTTACTTTTTAATAAAAAAATCTATTTCAGGAACCCATTCATTTACAAACCCTCGGGAAATTGCCAAATGAATTGTTTTTGTATAATGGTGCTTCCTGTCTCCGATATTAAAGTCTTTAGCATGAAAAGCTATTTGCATATTGATTGTTGCTCGATCACGATAATGCTGCTCACTATTTACAATCGTCTCCTGATAACTTCCTGAATAGTAAATCTCGATTTTATATGGCTTTGAGATGCCATTGAAACTTAATGTGCCATTCACAACAGTTGGCTTTGAACCTTGATTATTTGTGCCAATCATAATACCTAAATCAACCGGATCAAGCTGCCCCTTAAAAATTAAATATGTCTTAGATAAATTATTGAGCCAATCATCTAATGTATCGTTCCCTATTTTGAATTTATTAAAGTCAACTTGTACCAAAAACTCACCAGTAGTGCCATTAAGAAATATAAGACCCGAATTACTAATCATGAAGCAATCAGACTTATTGTAGCATGTTTCAAGAAAGATCTTCGATTGAAGAACACCTTGAGAATAACTTGATTGCGTTAACAACAAACAAAAAATCACTTTAATATATAATTTTCTCATAAACAAGTTGATTTTGAATTTTTAAATGACGCTCACCGGTAGTGAGAAAATATCTTAAAATTAATAGCTTCTTTTTGATTAGTAAATTTAAAGAGGAGTTTTGTAAAATCCAAATGATCTATTACCCGAACTTTGTTAGAAGCACTACTGCTTGATTACCGAACAAAGCCCTTTTTTTTATATTTCCTATAATCTTACTCTCGTTAGCTCTTCTTCCTTCGTTGATTGTTCCGTCGTTATAAATTGTCGGTTACAAAATTCTGTGAATAGCTTTTAATCATTTGTCGAACTTGTCGAAACTGCTCTAAAATTTCTTCTTCAGTCCCAGTGGATTTTGCAGGGTCAGGAAAGTTTTGATGAAACTTTTTGGCTTTGGTTGGGAAGAACGGACAGCTTTCCTTGGCGTTGTCGCAAACGGTAATTACAAAATCAAAGTCAATGCTTAAATATTCGTCAATGCTGTTTGATGTGTGTTGCGAAATGTCAATTCCGTCCTCTTTCATTGTGGCAATTGCCTTCGGATTTACTCCATGAGTTTCAATACCTGCACTATAAATTTTTGCTTTGTCGCCTGCGAAATGTCTCAAGTAACCTTCTGATATTTGACTTCGGCAACTGTTGCCAGTGCACAGGACTAATACTTTTTTCATCAATCTATTTTTACAACACTGATTAAAATCCAAAGTAAATTAATGATAGTGAACCTTGCGTCAAAGCCGTAGATAAAATTCAGGCAAATAATTCCTGCAAGAATTATCAAAAATCTTTTGTGTCTGCTAATGTATTCAATGATGTGTGTCATACGCTTAACAGCAACCGCCTCCTGGAGTGCAGCAAGATTTCAAAGTTTCTAATTCTGCTAATTGCAGTTTCTGTCTGTCTGGCGGAACTCCACAATTATCTTTTGCTAAACAGTCGGTTTGTTTTGCTGTAAGCAAAAAGTTTTCGTCTTGAAAGTCCAAACCATATTTGCCTACGGTGTCGGTTTGATATTCCACTTCAATGTCTAAATCTTCGTTTCCGAAAAGATTTTCAGAGCGGGAAATTATTTTCAAAAGTTTGTTTGGCTCAAGTCTGTGGTCGGTATCTTTAGAAGTCCAAACCTGAAAGTTGATTGCCTTTTCTGTCCGAACAGTTCCGCCACAATCAATGAAATGTTTGGAAACAAGCCCTGCTTCTGTGATGTGAAAATGAGAGGGAACAAAAGTTCCGTTGGGCTGAACAAAGTTTACTCGAGATACATTGTTCAAGTGTGTTTTCAATTCTGATAGTTTCATCTTGTTTGATTTTTTTGAGTTAACAACAATTACTTTTTTTCCTTTCTAATTTGGAAGAAATGTTTGAGAAATAGTTTTGAATTTTCGTCAAGGTTTTCTCATCAATGCAATAACAAATAGTGTTGCCTTCAATGCTGCCTTTGATAAGTCCTGCGTTTTTCAGTTCCTTCAAATGTTGCGAAACTGTCGGCTGTGAAAGAGGAAGTTCGTTCACAATGTCGCCACAAATGCAGTCGTCAACTTTCATCAGATACTCCATGATTGCAATTCGTGCTGGATGTCCCAGCGCCTTTGCCAAAGTTGCAATGTCGTTCTGCTTGTCGGTAAAATGTTCTGTCTTAGTCACACCCATTTATTTATTTTTAGATTGCAATATTACGATAAAGAATTTAAAGCAAGGAAATTTTTTGGAAAATATTTTTTAAGAGTTGATGATTCTCACCTTTTCATTGGCTGTTTCAAGAATGGATTGAAAAGCTGAACTTGCTGCCACCTCAATCAATGTCTTTGGAGTAGGTGGGTTTAAAATATGTTCTGTCAAATGAAGTTGAAACCAATGTGTGTCGTGCCAATTACCCAATTTGAAACCAACCTTCCTGAAGATTCCAATTTCTTCAAATCCTAATGCCTTGTGAAAACCAACACTCTTTTCATTCGGCAATCCAACACCTGCATATACATTAAAGTGTCCTTGCAATTGCAAAAGTGAAAACAAAGTTTCGTATAAAATTCGAGCGATTCCTTTGCGGTGAACTTCGGGAGCTAAATAAACTGTTGATTCAGGACTCCACTGATACGCTGTCCGATACCTGTGTTTGCTGGCATAGGCGTAACCAATTAATTTATTGTTATGCAAGCAAACCAGCCAAGGATAATCAGCGGTGTTTATTTTTATCCGTTGTAAATATTCTTCTAATGTCGGCACTTCATACTCAAAAGAAATGATGGTGTTAAGCACATACGGTTTATAGATTTCTAAAACTTCGTTGGCATCGCTTTCGGTAATTAGTCGTATTGAATATTTATTGTCCATTTAAATTGCTCAGTTGTTGTTAATAAAGTGTCTCCAAGAATTACCGATAACGAAGAAGGGAGAACGCGGGCCAAGCGTTGAGAAGTAAAAAAAAGAAGTGTTTAGAAGCCCTACTGTTCATTAGCGCAAACCGTCAATTTCTTGTAGGTTATTTAGCGGTTTGATGTTTTGTTATTTGTCTGCCTTCCGTTAACTTCATTTTATGTTTTGTCACTTGATTGAACGGCCACATTCTTACCAAGTGTTTTGAATCGAACTCCGTTTTTTTGTTCAACTGTTATTGTAATATGACCTGTTTTGCTTTTATTAATGTCTCTCACGATGCCAGATTTTCCGACATGGGTTCCAGCGACAACAATACAATGGTCACCATCATTTAATTTTTCTGTCTCTTTAATTTTCATGCTCTGATGATTTGGTTGCTAACATTATCAATATTGAGATAGTTTAATTTGCTTGGTTATCGATTTTGTTTTAAAATAAATGTGTTTACCATTTTAGTTTTATAAAATATATAGTAGTTCCGTCAGGGTCGTTAAAATGTAGAAATTGACCGCCTTCTTCGCTTCTTTCCATTATATCGATTGCTAATTTTTCTAAAGAAGATTTTGTTTCTTCAAAATCATCCGTTGTGAAACCAATTGAAAGATTTCCAGAATTGTCAGTCAGATTACCATTGCTAGCTGGATGCTGTCCGATAACAATACCAGGTGCTGTCAGTTGCACATAGTGATTGCCCCAACCATTATTTACTGTCAAACCGATGGATTCATAAAATGCGATAGATTTATTCAAGTCCTTCAAATTAATTGTAATGTTAGCGCCTTTGATTGTCATAATTTCTCCTTTTTAGGTTTATATTTTAAAATTCCATTTGTCCGTTATGGCAACTTTCTGTCTTTTTACATTGACCGCTAGCGAAGAAGGGAAAACGCGAGCCAGGCGTTGAGAAGTAAAAAACAGAAGGTCCCGATAGCTATCGGGATAGAAGCATCCCGAGGCCTTGGGATTCGTTTACCTACATTGTTTATTAGAAGCTCAACTCTTCGTTTACCTCTCAAAGCATTTCTTTTTTAATTTCTTTTAATCTTACTGTTATTAGCAGTCGTACTCTCGCCACGAAGCATAAATGTATGAAGTCTGCACAAAAGTTTTTTCAAGGCGTTGTCGACTGTTTGCGCTTGCACAATGGATTTATTTTCGTACATCATAAACAATTTCATATTTTATCCCCTCTATGTCTTTAAAAAAAAGAGCGTAATAACTTTCGCCATGTTGAGGAAAATATTTTGGTTCTTCAATTATGTTCGCACCAATTTCCTTTATCTGCAAATAAATTGCATCAACCTCTTCGCACGATTCTGCTTTAAATGCAAGATGATGCAATGCTCCTGGTTTTCTTCTGTGAATAATGTCGTCTTTAAATTCATCTCTTGGGGAATTGATTCCAAATATTAACAACGGGTGGTAATATTCTATTACATCAAATTCATGTTTTGCTACTCTGCCTTTTGTTTTGCGTTTAATATCAAATCCAAGAATTGGTAGAAACTTATCATAGAAAGGTTCTGCGATTTCAAGTTCTTTAACAGTGATTTGTATATGGTCAATAATTGGTTTCACAATTGTTGGAATGTTAAGCGAAGTTATAAGATGCAAAATGTTTCAAGTTAATACAATGCTTAATCGGAGCGGAACGATTACTGCTAACGATGGTTTGCGGCTACAAGAAGTTGGCGATTTCGGGCACGAAAACTGTCTGCCACCAATGAAATTGATACGAAGCACAGATGTTCATTTAACGACTGACCGCCAATTTTTTGTAGTTGCTGTTACCTGCTGGCAGTATTTGTCAATTACAAAATTAAATTATTCTAATAGATATTTAAACTTTTCAGCATAGTTGTCTAATACCATTCCAATTTTAAGTTTTGGTAATAAGCCTCATGTTATAAATTTTGATTTCTTTTTTTAATAAACATAACGCCCACTATGATAAGCCAAACCAACCAGAGTGTACTTCCAATAAAGCCAGCCATATCCCATACAGGAAAACCTTTTATTACTGTTGCAAATAATTCAGCTTGTGCCAGCAGGTAAATAGCACCACTGATAATCCCCAACCAGTTTACCCATTTTGGCATCAGTTTTAATTTGGCAAATGAAATGGTCATCATCACTGTCCATGCAATGGTAAAAAGTTGTCCTAAATGTTCGCCCAGTAT
>JANOXC010000202.1:0-12455 GCA_031418215.1 Bacteroidota bacterium | reverse complement strand
TGAAAACGGGAAATTAAATGGCGCATATTATACGCATGATTTGCATATTCAGAGTATTGCTGATGGATTATATATAGTGTCTTTGGTCACGGATAAGGAATCATTGTCAGGGAAGTTTGTAAAGCAGTAAACTAAAGAAATTAATGGATAGAAAGGCGCAAGCTAACCAACGCTCTGCATTTGTGCAAGATTGCACCGCTTTGAAAAAAATGAATAAGATGAGGATCTTATTCTTATTATGTTTATTGACTAACACTTTCCACCCTTCTTTTGGTCAGTTTAAAAACAATGTATGGTGTTTTGGAGATAGTGGCCGAAACTTTTTATTTGAAATCAGGATGGATGCTGGCGGGTAAGGTTAGCATCGGAGAAGTGAAATTTGTAATGCCATTTGTTTCCTGGAAGAAGATTAAGTATCGGGCTCATTAATTTGTCAATACTATTTCCCTCACTATGCTATTTCTTCTAAAGTGCTTCGCAAATTAAAAACTGTTGCCACATCAGCTAACTAAAATCAAAGAAAACGTTTTTTGCTCCATCTTTGTAAAAATATAACTCTGTGAAAGCGTCCTCCTTAAGTGAAATAAAAAATGAATTAAGTGAATTAAAACCCGGTGAGGTTATGGAGTTAACTTTACATCTTGCCCGCTATAAAAAAGAAAACAAAGAACTATTGACTTATCTGTTGTTTGAAGCGCATGATGAAGAAGCTTTTATTAAAAATATTAAAAATGACATGAGTCAACAATTTCTCGAAATAAACAGAAGCAACCTTCACCTTGTCAAAAAGAGCTTACGTAAAATAGTAAGGACCATCAATAAATACATCAGATTTTCAGGCTCGCGTGAAACAGAAGTGTCATTGCGCATTTATTTTTGTCAGCAACTTAAAGAATCCGGCATCAACTTTATCAAAAGCCAAATGCTCATCAACATCTACAATAATCAACTCAAGAAAATTAATTCCACATTGTTGAAATTACATGAAGATTTACAATTTGATTATCTAAAAGAAGTTGAATTGCTAATGTTAAAAGATATCAATTAAATCAATATATATTAATTCTTAAATTCATGAAACAGCTCCTATTCATCTTTCTGCTTTGCAGTTCATTTACCTCTAAAGCACAATACACTATCGAGAAACTGACCAATATTCTCACTGATGGAAAAACAAAATCATGGTCGGTGAAAGGAACCAATATCGACCTTGCAGAAAAGGTATACACATTTAACATTAATGGCGCAATTCAGATTCAAAAAGAAAATCCAAAGCCCAATACTATCCTTTCAAAATGGGTACTCTCCACCAAGGATAACATCAGGTGGTTTATTCAAATTGGCGACCAGTTGAATGAATTAATTATCAGTTATGATAAAGCCGGCAAACAATATATCAAATTAACCAGGCAGGCTACTGACAAGAAAACCTCTGTTTATTACGAATCAATTCTTCAACCCTTAAAATAAATAATAATGGAAAAACTCGAAAAGTTTGTTGCATCATTTGGACCTTTACTTGGATTTATTTTGACGGCGGCAGGATTAATTATTTCAGTCTCTAATTTTTCTAAGGACCAGAAAAGTAAATCAGCATTGGAATTTAAACGCGATTTCTGGAGCAAGCAATCCGATATTTATCTAAAAACATCACAAGCAATTGGTAACATCTGTGCGGAAATAAATAAAACAGATCCTGCCGATTTTGACAAGTCCAACTTCTTAAAATCTAAAGCAGATTTTCAATCCCTTTATTGGGGAGAAATGAATTTTGTGCAAGACTCTGTTGTGATTGCTGATATGAAATCGTTTGACCAATACATCAAAGACTTTAATCCTGAAGTAACCAATATTGATTACCGCCAGACGTTAATTAAACTGGGAAATAAAATAATTGTGACATGCAGGAACTCTTACATGAAATCTTTTGACAACCTCCAACTGGAGACACTCTCTGATTCGATTTCATCAGCAGCACCAATGAAAAGCAGTGTTTTTTAATCCTAATTAAACGCAAACAAAACACCGGCAGATAAACGGTAATCATTATGCGGTTGATTTTCATTGAGCTCCAGCATCACCGGTATTTGTGCCGCCATGTTTAAAGCAAATTTTCGATAATATATATCCAGTCCACCGCCGGCACAAAAAACATGGACCCCGGTATTGTCAATATCAGCGCTTCCTGATTTGTTTTTAGCAGCAGACTCGTAAAATATTCCTGCATTGGGAAAAAATGAAAACTCTTTAGCATTCAACTGATAATACAGTAACATTGTAGCATTAAAACGATTTCCGAACTCGTAAGATTCATTATTTACAGTAGTCAATAAATAAGAAACATTTACATTGAGACCCAGCCTGTTCAACTTGGCCATATAAACAGTACTGAGTAATAAATCCCAACTGCCGGTACCCGGTAAATGTACACGCTCCGCTACTTCTGATCCCGGATCAAGATGATATTTACCCAATGGTATTTTAATACCTGCACCGGCCATTAACCTTTGTGCAAATGAATCTGAATCCGTTGCATGCCTGTTGAACAACTGATAATGTGCGAGTAAAACAGGATCGCTGATACCTTTGTGTGTGCTTCCGCTTAATTGTTGCGTCCCGGGGTCGACATTGTGTGCAATATTCGTTAAACGGGCTTGTGCATTGCCACCAGAAGACGAAGGAACATTTTCAACATTATAGATATAAGGTATAGAAAAAAGCACCTGCAATCTTTGAACAGGATACCATTGTCCGTGTAGTTCAACTGTTGTATGAGTCTCTGTAAATTTATTTTTATTCAGAAACAAACTTCGTATCTCATCATCAGACAAATGTGTGCCGGTAAAAGCAGAATAATGATAGCGCAGGCCGATAATATTCTTCTTTGTTTGTGGATTTAGTCCAAGATAGCAATTACAAAAGTCGCATGCATATACATTTGCTGTCAATAAAGAAAGCAAACAAACTACCATGAACTTTTTTATCATCAGGATAAATAATATCGGAATTGACTTTAATGAAGGCGTTGGCAAAGATATGGATCGTCATTAAGGCAAAACCACTAACTGACGAATGTCATACTATGGAGCATCCTTTCCAATTAAAGGCTTATCAAAAAAACTACTAGTTCTAATAGTATGTAAGTCTGATTACATTGGCAATATATTTCGCAAAACGAATTACCTGACGGCTGTAGCCATACTCATTATCATACCATACATAGAGAACCATTCCTCTTCCATCTTTGGAAACAATGGTAGCGGGACTGTCAATGATGGATGCGCAAGGATTTCCAACAAGGTCTGATGAAACCAACTCATTGGATTGTGAATACTGTATTTGCTCAACCAAGGTGCCGCGAAATGCTGCATCTTTTAAAATATCATTTAAAGAATCTTTGGTAACATCTTTTTTAGAAGTAAGATTCAGAATCGCTAACGACACATTTGGGGTGGGAACCCGAACAGCATTACCGGTTAATTTGCCGGCCAATGATGGTAAAACTTTCGCAACTGCCTTATCGGCACCCGTTTCTGTAATAACCATATTGAGCGCTGCACTACGGCCTCTGCGGTATTTAGGATGATAGTTATCAAGCAGGTTCTGGTCATTTGTATAGGAGTGTATCGTTTCAATATGACCGCGTTCAATACCCAAGGTTTTTTCAATAACTGCCAACACAGGAACGATTGCATTGGTGGTACAAGATGCAGCCGAAAATATTTTTTCATTTTCATCATGATTAATTTCATTCACTCCATAAACAACATTAGGGATATCCCCTTTTCCGGGTGCTGTCAATAATACTTTTTCAATTCCTTTTGCGCGCAAATGTCTGCCAAGTCCTTCACGATCACGTGACACGCCGGTATTATCTATCAACAATGCATTATTGATTCCATAAGAAGAATAATTAATGTCTTCCGGATTCTTTCCTGCAATCATATATATAGTATGACCATTCACAATGAGTGCCTGCTTTTCAAAATCTTCAATCACAGTACCGGGGAATGGTCCATGCACAGAGTCGTTTCTTAATAATTCAGCACGCTTCGTTAACTCCTCATCGGAATAACTCCTGGTAACAATTGCTCTCAACCGCAGTTGCTCACCCTTGCCTGCCTGGGAAACAAGTTCACGCGCCAACACACGACCAATACGTCCGAAACCATACAAAACAACATCTCTCGGAATCATTACACGTTTATCTTTTCCGATAAAGTCTTTCAGTTTATTGGTGATAAAAGCATTTACATCATTGCTAAATTCTGATCTTTCGCTGATCCACTCAGAGGTAAGGCGTCCAACATCTAACCTCGATGGTGCCAACTCAATACGCATTAATTCCCTTGCTAATAATAAAGTATCAGAAACGCTGATCGGTTTTTTTACAATTTCCTTAGCGTATTGATGAAGGTTTAAAATCTGGCTCGCACTTCTGTCAACAAGTTGGTTGCGAAATAGAATCAATTCTACTGACTTGTCAAACCACAAATTACCTATGATGTTAATAAGCTCAATAGCTGCTTTCTCTTGTTCTATCCAATCGAATAATTCTGTTTCATAGGTTGTTTGCGCTGCGGCATCCATTGCTGATATCGACATATGTTTTCGTTTTTAGGTTTATGATTGAGTAGTTAATTCTAATAAATATTGCAATACAAAAGCCCGGCAAAGATAAATGTTGGGTCTCTTTAACGAAAGTAAATTATTTAACTTGTTAAAGAAAATGAAAAAACTACTTTTGCAATCTCAAAATTATACGGTGGTTGTAGCTCAGTCGGTTAGAGCATCAGATTGTGATTCTGAGGGTCGTGGGTTCGAGCCCCATCATCCACCCAAAAAATGGTCCCAATTACTCGGGGCCATTTTTTTTATCAATTAATATCAAATAAGCTCTTTACACCTATGCTTCTTTCCACTGTAAACCCTTCACCATAAGCTACATTGATCATTCTTCCCGTTTCAGCGGCCCTTCCATATAAAAAGTCCATGAATTCTTTTCCTGAAATGGGTGTAGCAGGTTCAGTCGAATCCGGGTCATAAAATTGAGAACTGAAGGCCTTCACTGCTTTCATCTTAATTTCCATGAAAGCACTGATATCCAATACGAAATCGGGTTTAATATGCCTGTCCTGAATATAATGATAAACCGCTTTTGGACGCCAGGCTTCCTGAATAGAACCATTATTTTGTGTCGCTAATTTTCTTAACCCGGCCAAAAAACAAGCTCTGCTAACCAACAACGAACCTCTTGCATGGTCTGGATGCCTGTCGCTCACCGCATTACATAAAACTATTTCTGGCTGATATTTTCTGATCACTGCAATGATCTTTAATAAATGAGGTTCGTCATTTTCAAATAATCCGTCTTTCATCTCCAGGTTCTCCCGAAAAGCGATCCCTAAAATTGCTGCTGATGATTTCGCCTCTTGATCGCGCAAATCAGCACTACCCCTGGTCCCGAGCTCACCTCGGGTGAGGTCGATTATACCGACACATTTTCCGGCATTAACATGTAGTGCAATGGTACCGCCAGTCGACAATTCAACATCATCAGGATGGGCGCCAAAAGCCAATAGGTCTGTTTTCATTGTCTGCTATTTTAATAATATTCGATTCTTATTTTGAAAAGCAATAATAATACATTGTCTTTTCATTGAACAGGTTGTCTTTTCATAGAACAGGAATTAATTCCTGTTCTAATTTGGATGATATTCAATATTCTATCTTTGACAAAATGTGGAAACAAGTCATTAGCGTTTTACATAAAGAATTTTTATTGGAATGGAAGCATAAGTCAGGCTTTGCCGGCGTTATCTTGTATTCTTTTGTAAGTATTTATTGTTGCTATTTGGCCTTTCGTCAGGTACTAGATCCTCCCACCTGGAATGCCTTGCTTTGGATCATTCTTTTATTTGCAGCCACCAATGCCATTGCTAAAAGTTTCATGAGTGAAAGCCGCGGTCAGCAATTGTTTTATTACACCTTGTTGAACCCAAAAGTGGTCATTGTTGCAAAATCGATTTACAATATTGGCTTCCTGCTGGTTGTTACTATGATCAATTTCATGGTTTACACTTTATTATTAGGTGATGTAGTTCAAGACAAGCCCATGTTTTTTTGTTCATTGATACTAGGCGTTGCCGCCATTTCTACAGTACTTACCTTGGTATCCGGATTGGTTTCAAGAGCGAACAACAGCGCTACATTGGTTGCCATTCTTGGTTTTCCTTTATTAATACCCATTCTCATCACTATTATCCGTTGTTCCGGTAATGCGATTGATGGTTTGGGATGGGCAATTAACCAACCTTATTTAATTGTTTTAGCATCGCTTAATATACTTTGTATGGCACTGTCATACGTCTTATTTCCCTACCTTTGGCGGGACTAATCCTCATTAGATTTTGAATAAGAAGATTCTCGCAAACTGGTGGAAAGCACTTGCTGTTATTTTGGTTTTTTATACACTAATCATGGGGTTTTTAGGCCCGGTTCCAACTCTTGCCATCTTACATGAAACAATCAGAAACCTGTTTTTTCATGTCACCATGTGGTTTGGATTGATGATCATGATGATTGTAAACCTTGTTTACAGCCTCCGATTTCTGTCCAAAGGAAAATTGAAAGACGATATTTATGCTGAAGAAAGTGCCACAACAGGAATGTATTTTGGCGTTGCAGGTTTGATAACCGGTATGATCTGGGCCAATTATACCTGGGGCGCTCCTTGGGTCAATGATCCACAGTTGAATGGTGCAGCAGCAACCATGCTGGCTTACTCAGCCTATTTTATTTTAAGAAATGCCATTGAAGATGAGCAGAAGCGGGCAAAGCTGGCAGCCGTTTACAGCATATTCGCATTTGTAATGATGATTGTATTTATTCAGGTTTTGCCGAAACTAACTGACACGCTTCATCCGGGCCGCGGAGGAAATCCGGGATTTAATACTTATGATATGGATAGTGATCTCAGAATGGTGTTTTATCCTGCCATCATCGGATGGACGCTTTTAGGAACCTGGATCATGAGTTTACGAATAAGATTGAAAATAATTGAACATCAACAACACATCAATTAATAAAATATTGGTCTAGCGCATTTACCCTTGATGCAACAAATCAATATTAACCTACAACACAAGCAAGACAAACACAACAAAACTCATTATGAAAAAAGTAATCTGGTTAATTGTTATCGGCACCTTCGTCTTTAACTACCTGTTAGCTCAAGGAGAAGTGGAAATGGCTGATGAAATGCGTTCAAATGGCAAAATTTACGTCGTGGTTGCTGTTGCATGTATCGTTTTTGCCGTCATCACAGCCTACATCATATCGGTTGATCGCAAGATTTCAAAACTGGAAAAGAGCCTGAAGAAACCATAAAAGTTAAATTTTTTTATAAATAAAGACCAGGAATAAGTCATGAAAAAAATACACATAATTGCAATCGTCATTATTGCTGTTGCATTGGGTGTTATCGTAAGTACGATAAGCAATTCCAGCACCTATGCTCCTTTTAGTGAAGCCATACAAAATCCGGATGCTACTTTCCACGTTGTTGGTAAAGTGAATAAGCAAAAGCCATTTGAATATAATCCTGAAGTAGATGCCAATTTGTTTGGATTTTATCTTGTTGACAATACCGGTATTGAGAAAAAGGTTGTGTATAACGGTGCAAAGCCGCAAGATTTTGAACGCTCAGAACAAATTGTGGTGATTGGAAAAATTGATGGTGAGGAGTTTCATTGCAATCAAATACTCATGAAATGCCCTAGTAAATATAACGGAAGTGAAGCTGATCGTACTAAAGCACTGGGAAGCTGAAGTAAATTTGAAAATTAACTTTTTCTTGATTCATTAATAATATCGAATACCTTCAAGCATTTATAAAATTTAAATTTTCAAATTTTCAAATCGCCACATTTTCAAATTAATAATTGAACAAAATCCTCAATGGAAATAAATTATATCGGTGAACAATTAATATGGGGCAGAATTGGAAATGGATTGATTGTAGTTGCATTTGCTTCGGCATTACTATCTGTTTTTTCGTTTTTATTTGGTTTGTTCAGTAGAGAAGAAACGAACACAGTCGCGTGGCGAAAACTGGCACGCAATACATTTTTTATACATGGTGCGGCAGTGATAGGCATCATCGGATTAATTTTTTACCTCATCCAGCAACACAGGTTTGAATATTACTATGTGTGGCAGCATAGTTCCATGATCTTGCCTGTAAAATATATGTGGGCTTGTTTTTGGGAGGGTCAGGAGGGTAGCTTTTTGTTATGGACTTTTTGGAATATTGTGCTTGGGGCTATATTAATTCGCAGTTCCAAAGAATGGGAATTACCGGTAATGGGTATTGTAATGATGGTGCAGGTATTCCTCTGTTCAATGGTTTTAGGATTGCAGTTTGGTGATGTAAAGATTGGATCCAATCCGTTTATTCTGTTGCGTAACCAACCTGATTTTGCCAATCTTCCTTTTGTGCAAATACCCGATTATTTGAGCAAGATAAAAGATGGACGGGGATTAAATCCTTTATTACAGAATTATTGGATGGTGATTCATCCTCCTACACTCTTCCTGGGATTTTCATCAACACTTATTCCATTTGCATTTGCCATGGGCGGGTTGTTAAAACGTGATGCAACAGGTTGGGTGAAGCCCGCTCTTCCATGGACATTTTTCTCAGTAATGATATTAGGTACCGGTGTACTAATGGGTGGTGCCTGGGCTTATGAAGCACTCAGCTTTGGTGGTTTCTGGGCATGGGATCCTGTTGAAAATGCTTCATTGGTTCCCTGGCTTACATTGGTTGGTGCATCACATGTTATGCTCATCAATAAAAAAAACGGAACGGGATTGTTTTCAGCTATCCTTCTGGTAACTGCAACTTTTCTACTCGTACTCTACTCTACTTTTCTGACACGTAGCGGTATCTTAGGTGATACCTCGGTACATGCATTTACTGATTTGGGAATGTCGGGCCAGTTACTTATATATATGTTGTTTTTTGTGTTGCTTGCTGTTTGGCTCATCATTGTAAATTTCAAAAAGCTAAAATCACCTTCAGAAGATGAAAATATTTTCTCGCGGGAATTCTGGATGTTCATCGGCATGCTTGTATTGGTTATCTCTGCTGTCCAGATCACTTTTACCACTTCCTTGCCTGTCATCAATAAACTGTTCGACACGAAGCTTGCACCGCCTGCTGAAGCAGTTAGTTTTTATAATTCCTGGCAGGTTCCAATTGCCAGCATCATTGCATTATTGATTGCTGTAGGAATGTATTTAAAATTCAAAAAAACAGATCCGCGAGAGTTTGTCAAAAAAATTTCGCTTTCACTGGTAATCTCAATAATCATTTCTGCATTCATCGAATGGCAATTTGAATTTGCTAGATGGCAGTACGTTATACTACTGTTTTGCACAGTCTTCGCCTTTGTCGCGAATTTAAATTATATGATACTTGTACTGAAGGGCAAAAGCCGCTTATCAGGCGGAACTATTGCACACATGGGTATTGCCTTCATTCTATTGGGAGCTTTAATTTCAAATGCTGAGCAGCAGGTTATAAGTCGCAATATGTTAAAAGTAAATTTGGGAAAAGATTTTCCAAATAATGAAAACATTTTATTATACAAAGGTGATACACTTCCAATGGGAGGTTACTATATTAGTTACCGCGGAAAAGAAAAAGAAGGAGTCAATCTTCTGTATAAAATCGACTATTACAAAGCCAATCATGAAACAGGAAAATTCAATCTTGAATTTACACTAAAACCAATCGTTCAAATTAACGAAAGAATGGGGAATGTTTCTGAACCCGCCACACATCACTTTATTAACCGTGATATCTATACGCATATTACTTATGCCAACCTTGATGACCTTGATCAGGAAAATAATGAATCAGTATATAATGAACCCATCATTCATAAAGTTGCATTAGGCGATACTTTTACAACCAACAATAGTTTAGTTGTTGTGGAATCAATAAATAAATCAGTTGATAAAAATGCGTTGTTGCTGAACGATGAGGATATTGCCGTAAGCCTTCGTTTGCAGGTAATCGACGTAAATAAAAAAATACGTTATGCAGAACCCATCTTTATCATCAAAGGCCAATCAACTTATACAAAAGAAGTAACGATTGAAGATTTAGGGTTGAAATTTTCATTTAACAAAATTTTGCCGCAGGAAAATAAACTGGAAATCGGTTTATCGGAAAAGAAAAACAACAGCAGGGAGTTTATTATTATGAAGGCAATTATTTTTCCGCAGATTAATATTTTGTGGATCGGTTGTCTATTGATGATTATTGGAACCTGGTTAACAATAAGAAAACGTATTGCAGATTTACACAAATAATGAAGATTACCATTATTGGATCCGGAAATGTAGGGGCTGCTCTTGCCGTCAACCTGAAAAAAGCCGGGCATGCTATTCATGAAATTGCCGGAAGAAACCGAAAAACCGTTTTATCACTTGCAAAAAAAGTTAAGGCCAAACCTGTATTCCGAATTAAAAATATTTCCCCTGAAAGTGATTTATATATTATAGCTGTTGATGACAGTAATATTACAACGGTTGCAAATCAATTTCCTTTCATAAATAAAGCTGTTGTTCACACATCCGGTGCAACAGATAGTAAGTTAATAAACAAGTTTAAACAATTCGGCATATTATATCCGGTCAACTCAGTTTCTACTGCAGCCTTCTCCTTCATCGGAACACCGTTCTGCTTACATGCAAGTGATAAAAAGTTAGTTACATTATTAAATTCACTGATCAAGGATTTAAAGGGAAAATCATATTTGATTAATGATGATCAACGATTGCTTATACACCTGGCAGCCGTTTTTGCAAATAACTTCTCCAATGCTTTGTATCAGGCATCCTTCGACATACTGCAAAGAAAAAAAATACCTTTTGCAATTCTGGAACCAATCATACTGTCTACCGCTTCAAACGTTATTGGGAAGAAGCCTTCATTGGTACAAACGGGTCCGGCTGCAAGAGAAGATCAGCTAACCCTTGAAAAACATTTATCTTTACTTAAAAATAATCCTGATCTGAAAAAAGTGTATCAATTAATGTCAGGACTTATTAAGAAAAATAAGTAATAAGCATGCTTTCATGTTATCCTTTTGATTAAAAATATTTCCATTGCAGAAAACGGCCCTCCTTATTTCCGTATTATCATTATGCTCGGCCCTATTTTTTAATCAAATCAATTTTCAAAAATTACAGAACGAATATCCGACAGAATTTTACGGACGGTATACTGTAGGAACTGCTGATGATGCCAGCTACCTTGTACCTCCTGTCAATTTTTTGAACGGGAAAGGATGGCGCTCCAATGATGTCGGTAGCGGTGCTTATGTATTTCGAACGCCGGGCTATGGTTGTTTCTTTTTAATAAATTTATTATTTGCAGGAAATCATGCGCTATTCCTATTGAGGAATATTCAGTTGTTACTATTTGCATGCTCAGTTTATCTTCTTTTTCTTTCTATTTTCAAGCTTACACAAAACAAGCTATTAGCTGTTACTTTTTCAATTATCTATGGCATACTTCCCTTTACGCAAGGGTTTCTGTACTATACACTCACAGAGGGCATCACGCCTTTCTTGGTAATACTCTTTTCCTATTTAATAATCTGTGCTTATAAAAATATCAATATTAAACAGTTTTATTTCGCGGCTTTTACCCTTTCTGTTTTAATAATCATCAGACCACAGATGTTGATTTTAAGTTTTGCTTTTCTTCCATTTCTTTTCTCGTTGATTAAAACCAAACAATTAAAAAATATTACCATTGCTTTATCCATAGTAATGATTTGTGTCAGTCTGTTAACCGCCTGGCAGATTAAAAATTATTTAATTTCTCAGCGATGGGTACCATTAAACGCTGTATATAATCCTGACAACAACTCCATTTTCCGTCCACAGCATTTGGCAATTACAGCTTTCTACCAAAGTTTTGGTGCTAATGGCACTTTATTTCATTCATCCGTTAACCAAATCTGGCAGCATGCAATAATGGGTGATACATCGGTAATATATATTGAGCAGGTAGTTAAATCTATTCCCGATAAAATTATCAACTGTGTTGGAAAAGAAAAAATAGTTCAAGCTTTTAAATTATACCAAACTTGCTCATTTGAGCAGAAAGAGTTTATCAGGCAAAAAATGCCAATGCCTGTTGATGAAATTAAAAGCGAATCACAATGTGCAGCCGCTTTTAATAAATTGACAAATGACGTTCACAACAATTGCTTTTTATTTTCAAGAATATATGTGCCAATTAAAACTTATTTAAAACTCAGCTTTCATTCCAATTTGTCAATGCATATTTTTCAGCATGATTGGAGGGGTAAATGGTGGATGGAACTATTACGCTGGATTTGCGCATTGATTCACGTTTCCTTATTCGCATT
>JANOXC010000201.1:0-14945 GCA_031418215.1 Bacteroidota bacterium | reverse complement strand
GCGGAGAGTTAGGGATTCGAACCCCAGGAGGCTTTAACACCTCAACAGTTTTCAAGACTGCCGCAATCGACCGCTCTGCCAACTCTCCGCGGCGAAGATAGTACAAAAAATAGTTGCCAAATGTCTAACTGATTGTATTGCATAACTTTTGTTGTAACCTATTCTTACTCATTTGAAAAGAGTACTTGAAAAAGAGCTGGGAGTCTATGGTTCGGAGTTCGGAGATATTAGTTTGGAGTATAAAGTTGGGAGTCAGCGCTATTAGTTAAGAGTTAAAAAAAAAAATTCAGAATGACCATCTCCGATCTCCGAACTCCTGACTCCCAACACATCATTTTACATGCATAAATTACCAAATCCTGACCATATATATTGTTCGAAACAGCTTAATATTAGCTAACTTAGCCACCTAATTCTGATGCAATGAAAAAGTCATTTTTGCTATTCCTATTTTGGCTTATATGGAGTCCTACCCAGCTTTTAGCCAAAAACTTGCAGGCAAGGTTGGCCTATGCCACTTTTTACGCTCCAGGGCAGGGTCCTTACGTGGAAACCTATCTTTACGTATTAGGGAAAAGTGTGGTTTTTGCCCCTTTAAGTAATAAAAAATTCCAGGCATCAATTGAAGTTACCCTGATTTTCGCTCTAAATGGTGAAATAAAATATTTCGACAAGTATAACCTGTTGAGCCCTGAGGCGGACGATTCACTAAAAACATCCTATAGTTTTCTGGATCAGCAACGCATCCAATTACCAAATGGAAAATACAAATTTGAACTTAGCATCCGTGATAAAAACAAAGAAGGCAAACCTTATATTGTTTCCGAGGACGTAAACATAGATTACAATGAAAATATCCTTTCCATATCCGATATTGAATTACTAGAAAGCTATAAACCTAATACTACTGAAAATAAATTGAATAAAGGCGGTTACGAACTGATTCCACTGGTGGATAATTTTCTTCCGGATGAGGTAAACAGTATTAAATTTTATGCTGAAGTATACAATGCCGCTACATTATTGGGTAATGATGGTTACATGTTTAGCTACCATATTGAAACTTATGAAAATCACCGAGTGCTGGATGCCTATACTCGCATGCAGCGGATGCAGGCGAAACCGGTGAGTGCCCTAATAAAGGAAATCGACATCAGCATGCTTCCGTCGGGAAACTACAATCTGGTGATGGAAGCCCGGAACCGCAACAATGAATTGCTGGCTTCGCGGGAACTATTTTTTCAACGAAGTAAAGTGCCCCTCCTATCCGAAAGTAATGGCGATTATCACAATATTGAGGTAAGTAATACTTTTGCTGCCTCTTATACCAATAAAGATACATTGGCTGAATATATTCTGTCATTAACTCCTATATCCGGTCCGGAGGATAATCGCTTTGCCGATAATCAGCTTGAACTCGCTGACCTGAAATTGATGCAACAGTTTTTCTATAGTTTCTGGGAGAAAAAAAATGCTGAAAACCCTTACATGGCATGGATGAAATATAAACAGGAAGTAGATAAAGTAAATGCTACTTATTCAGCCGTAAATAAAAAAGGTTATCTAACTGAACGAGGTCGCGTTTATTTGCAATATGGTCCCCCAAATACTGTCTCCAAACAATACAATGAACCGGCCACCTACCCTTATGAAATCTGGCACTATTATAAAATTAAAACGCAAACGAATAAAAAATTCGTTTTTTACAACCCCGATTTGGCAACCAACGATTTTGAACTTCTTCATAGTGATGCGCTGGGTGAGCCCTTTGATCCACAGTGGCAGTTGCGCCTCAATAAGCGTACAGAAGTCAACAAGGATTTCGACAGAACAAAAACCAAAGATCAATATGGAAAGCAAGCCGATGATATTTATGTAAACCCGCATTGATGTTTTTCAGTTCTTTAATTATTGAAAAATAAGAATAGTAAATTTTGATCCCGATTGTCAATTAAAATTATACAGCAGAAAATAATTAAATTCGCACGGCTGCTATTTGGCGCCTCATTTTACTGATTGACAACGCTTCACTTTATGCCAGTTTACCCACGAATTGCCATTGTTATTTTAAATTGGAATGGAATCCGGTTTTTGCAACAGTTTTTACCCAATGTTAAAAAAAACTCGGGTGGTGCTGAAATAGTAGTCGCTGATAATAATTCATCTGATGATTCTCTTTCCTGGCTCAGGGAAAATCACCCTGATGTCAGTTTGATAGAAATGAAAATTAATACAGGTTTTGCAGGAGGATACAACAAAGCCTTGAAACAAGTTGATGCCGATATTTTTGTATTGCTTAATTCCGATGTCGAAGTAACAAATGGATGGATGCAACCAATTATCCGATTGATGTCGAACGATCCTACAATTGCGGCATGCCAGCCGAAGATCCTGTCATTTCAGCAAAGAAATTTATTTGAACATGCTGGTGCATCAGGTGGATTTATCGACTATCTCGGATATCCATTTTGCAGGGGACGTATTTATAATACACTTGAAGAAGATAAGGGCCAGTATAACGACAGTCGGGAAGTCTTTTGGGCTACAGGGGCAAGCATGTTTGTTCGAGCTGATGTTTTCCATGAATTGAATGGTTTTGATGAAGATTTTTTTGCTCATATGGAGGAAATAGATTTGTGCTGGCGGATGCATTACGCAGGATATAAAGTCATGGTAGAGCCGGCAAGTTTTGTTTACCACGTGGGCGGCGGAACGTTACCAAAGAGTAATCACATTAAAACTTATTACAATTTCAGGAATAACCTGATGATGATCCATAAAAATTTTCCGGCAGATCGAATGTGGATTATTATGGTGATTCGACTTTTTCTCGACGGATTGGCCGGTTTAAAATTTCTTGCCAGCGGCAATGTGAAAGATTGCTGGTCGGTGGTAAAGGCACATTTCTATTTTTATGGCCACTACCAACATAGGAAGAAAGTCAGAAATGAATCCATGCGCCTGATAAAAAAACAAAACGTTCCTTTTATATATCGTAAAAACATTGTTTTTTCTTATTATTTATTAGGAAGAAAATATTTCTCACAACTGGAAAACAAATTCTCAAAATAATACACCTGCTTAATGAAAATAATTTGTGTTGGAAGAAATTATGCTGCACATGCGAAGGAATTAAACAACAAGGTAGAGGAAGAACCTGTTATTTTTCTAAAGCCCGAAACAGCTTTAATTACACAAAGGCAGCCTTTCTTTTATCCAAAGTTCAGCAATGATGTGCACTACGAAGTGGAATTAGTGGTGCGGATTAATAAAGTAGGTAAAAATATTGCTGAAAAGTTTGCGCACAAATATTACAATGAAATTACAGTTGGGATAGATTTTACGGCGCGCGACCTTCAACAAAAATTAAAAGCAGGCGGCCTTCCCTGGGAAAGAGCAAAAGCATTCGACTCTTCTGCACCTGTAGGAACCTTTATTGACAAGAACGAATATGAGTCTATGCAGCAAATTCCATTCTCATTGTTGATAAACGGCGAAAAAAGGCAGCAAGGCAACAGCGAAAATATGATTTTCTCAATAGATGCAATCATAGCCAGTGTTTCTTCGTTTATTACCCTGAAAAAAGGGGACCTCCTTTTCACGGGGACGCCTGAAGGTGTTGGGCCCGTAAAGAAAGGAGACCACCTGGAGGCATTTATCGGAGATAGAAAATTGCTTAATCTAAAGGTGAAATGATTTAACCGTCATTAACATTATACGGTTGAAAGCATTTTCGTAACTTTAAATCTCCTACTGTTAAAATCAGTAGTATTGAATGATGTTTCCCAAAACTATTGCAACTTTTTCCAGCCTTTTTAAAGGAATGATCTCCTTTTTATTTTTCTTAATTATATATATATCCCCGGCACGCGCAACGCATATTGTTGGTGGTGAATTATATTATCAATACATCGGCGGAAATAACTACAAAATCACACTAATCGTTTACCGAGATTGTTACAATGGTGTTCCTGACTTTGACAATCCCGGATGGGTTTCTATTTTTTATAACAATGCCGGTTTTTCACCTGTTGACACCTTAATGATTCCCATACTCTCAAAAGACACCCTTAAAAATGTTATTACAAGTCCTTGCCTACTTCCTCCAATAAACGTTTGTTATCAAATAGGAATTTATATAGATACGGTCATCTTGCCTCCTTCTTCTAATGGTTATTTGCTCGTATATCAACGTTGTTGCCGGAATCACACCATACAAAACATTGTTGCACCAAATCAAACTGGTTCAACTTATACTGCAACTATTCCGGGTACAGTTTTCTTTTCAAAAAACAGTAACCCGGTATTCAAAAACTTGCCTCCTACTTTTATTTGCCAAAATGTCCCGTTTACTTTTGATAATTCAGCATTTGATGTTGACACTAATGTTGCAGGCCAACCTATCGATTCCTTTGTTTATTCATTATGTAACCCGCTGGATTATGATGGATTCTTTAATGGGCCGCCACAACCAACACCGCCAATTGGTCCTCCTTATCTAACAGTTAATTGGTTAGCGCCTTATAGTTTAAATAATTTATTGGGAGGCGTACCAATGGCCATTGATTCAAAAACAGGATTGCTCACCTGCACCCCCAGCGACACTGGACAATTTGTGTTTGGTGTTTGTGTTGAAGAATACAGAAATGGCATTTACCTGAGCACTACAAAGCGAGATTATCAGATTAATGTTGTGGATTGTCCCAATATAACAGTAGCCGCATTGCAAACACCAACATTGAATTGTACAAATACCTCCGTGAGTTTCAGCAACCAAAGTGTAAATGCAAGCACTTATCATTGGAATTTTGGCGACCCAACGGTTACTAACGACACTTCCAATCTTTTTGCTCCAACTTATGTCTATCCTGATTCCGGAAAATATACCGTTGTGTTGGTAGCCTATTCAGGACTAAATCCTGCTTGCAATGATTCCACATTTGGAACTATTAGCGTTTATCCAGGCTATAAGATCGCTTTTGAAGCCAACAAAATCCCTTGCAGTCCGGTTGTATCATTTAACGATTCTATCTTTTCAGGAATATATTTTACAACAGGCTGGCATTGGGATTTTGGAGATGGCACAACGGCTAATGTTGCAGATCCTGTTCATGCATTTCCCGGACCCGGAATTTATCAGGTTACGTTTTCAGGAACAAGTAATAAAGGTTGTGTTGATAGTATGAGTATGCTGGTTGATTTAAATTATTTGAAAGCCAACATCAGCAACAGTATTCCGGAAAATTGTTTTAATGATTGTAATGGTTCAGCTGCAGTAACAACACAATTCAGCATTCCGCCGCTCACCTACTTGTGGAGTGACAGTCAAAATCAAACTACTGACACAGCCATTAATTTATGTATTGGAAATTATTTCGTGATCGTAAGCGATTCAATAGGCTGCAAGGATACAGCCTTCGTCACCATCACTCAACCTGCTCCTCTTCTATTGTCAATTCAATCAAATACTGATTACTGCAATTTTGCCTGTATTGGTTCTGCCCAAACAATTGCAACCGGAGGTAATTCAGGTTATACATATCTGTGGAGCGATCCACAACAACAAACAACTTCTACAGCCGGTAATTTATGCAATGGATTATATACGATTACAGTTACTGATAGTAAAGGTTGTATTAATACAGATACGGTTACCGTAGAATATATCGATTCATTGCCAAATGTTGCTGCAACAACTGATGAAGACACCTTGTATGTTGGCCAGTCAACAACCTTGCATGCTACACCTTCTAATACTTATATATATAATTGGTCGCCTGCATCTTCCCTTAGCTCATCAATTAATCCTGATCCTGTGAGTACGCCATTGCAAACAACTAATTATGTTATCCAGATAACCGATAGCAACGGATGCAAGGTAAATGATACAGTAACAGTATGGGTCCGCAATATACTTTGCAAAGAGCCTGAGATATTTATACCGAATTCGTTTACCCCAAATAATGATTTAGCAAACGATGTTCTCCTCGTAAGGGGTAATACGATGAAGGAACTGTATTTTGCGATTTATGACCGGTGGGGAGAAAAAGTTTTTGAAACAGAAGACCAGAAAAAAGGATGGGACGGCAATTATAACGGAGTAAAATCTGCACCCGGTGTATTTGTCTATTACATAAAAGCAGTTTGCTTTGACAATAGTGAGTTTAACTCAAAAGGTAATATCACATTGATAAGATGAGATTGTTCGTGCAAGTAATATATGTTTCCTTTTTACTGATTTTTTCATCAGTAAAAATTCTTGCGCAAGACATCCATTTTTCGCAATATATACACAGTCCTTTAAATCTCTCTCCTGCCGGCACAGGATTTTTCAACGGTGATGTAAGAGCCAATGCAGTTTATCGGAGCCAATGGAATTCCGTAACGGTGCCTTATGAAACATTTTCACTGGCCTACGACCAAGTTGTTGGAAAAATTGCTGTTTCAGGAAGCAGAAATGCAGTTGGAATATTGGTGAACAACGACAGGGCCGGTGATGGAAACCTGGGCACCTTGCAAGTATTGGCTTCCTTTGCAAGATTGTTCTCCATTGGTGAAGATTCAATTCATTTTATCAATGTGGGCATTCAGGGAGGTTTCTCTTATCGCAATATTGACTTCAACAAATTGACTTTCGATAATCAGTTCAATGGTGATGTTTATAATGCAACCATTTCATCGGGTGAACAATTTGAAAAAGATAATTATATATATCCGGAATTCAATGCCGGAATCGCCTGGCTGGGTTTATTTGAGAATACCCAATGCAGTGCAGGTTTAAGCATGCAGCATCTTAATAAACCCGGCATTTCATTCTTGAATGAAACAGTAAAACTTCCTGTACATTGGCAAGTGTATTCATCTGTTTGGCTACGTTCTGAGGATATGATTTCTTTCAATCCTTCAATCATTTATATGGGGCAAGAAGAATTCCGTGAATTAACAGGAGGAATGGAGATAAAGGTTAATCTAAATAGAGATGTCGCAAGGAATTATTCATTTGGTGCCGGATTACATTACAGGTTTGATGATGCTATTATTCCAAGCGCAGCAGTTTATTACAACCAATGGCGATTAGGTCTCAGTTATGACATAAATGTTTCTGACCTAAAGCGTGCCAGCAACGGACACGGAGGTCCAGAATTTAATGTAACCTATATCATGAAAAAAATAAGATATAATGTCAGAAAAAATAATTGTCCGGTCTATTAATCAATGTTAAACAAACGGATACTCCTTAGTTTATTGTTAGTGACCATTTCTTTCTGCTCATTCAGTCAGACAAAGGCTTCTTATATGTCAGCCGGCGATAAGGCCTTTGCAAAGGAAGATTATTCTTCAGCAATGCATTTTTACCTGCAGTCGCTGGAGTTTGCTGAGGATGATGCATACATTTCCATGCGGATTGGTGAATGTAATCGCAGGATGTTTGAATATAAAACAGCATTGGCCTGGTTGGATAAATGCATTGCTGTAGATAAAGAACATCAATACATGTCCTCAATGCTCTATAAAGCGGAAACATTAAAATGCATGGCGGAGTTTGAAAAAGCACGAATTGCAGTTTCATCCTATCTTGCTATTGATTCCAGTCAAAACAAATCAATGGCTGATCTCTATTTGAAACGTATAAATAATGCTGAAGAAATTACGAAAAATTCAGGTGACACGATATTATTAGTTTCTTGCGGCAAGAATGTCAATACAGCATTCAGCGATTTTGCCGCCACTTATGTAAATGATCATACAATGCTTTTCTCCTCCCTTCGTTTTGAAACAACAGGAACCAAAAACAAAGCAATTGTTTCAAAAATATTAACAGCAACTTTTGACAGCGTTTCCGTCAACAAACCAAAACTCCTCGAAGATGTTATCAATAACCCTTCCTGGCATAATTGCAATGCATCCGTAACGCCTGATGAAAAAGTAATGGTATTTAGCCGATGCAACTATAACTCCGATAATAAACTCATTTGCGCACTTTACGAATCACGACTGATAAACGGGCATTGGCAGGAACCACAACGATTAGGCGATGAAATAAACCATACAGGATATACTTCCACTCAGCCATGTATAACCTCGGCTGGCATTGAAGGATATATATTATATTTTGTTTCCGATCGGCCAGGCGGAGCAGGTTTAACAGATATCTACCGTTCCAAAAGAGATGCAAGGGGAAATTATTCAAAGCCGGACAATTGTGGAAAGAAAATCAATACAACCGGTAATGAGTTTTCCCCTTTTTACAATGCTAATACCCATGAATTATTTTTCAGCTCTGATAGCCTTGAGGGATTGGGTGGTTTGGATATATATATCATCAATCCTGATGATGAAAAGGCTCACACTTTGAACATCGGACTGCCCTTTAACAGCGGTTACAACGATTTATATTTTTCCTTAAATTTAAATCAACCATCAAATGGCTTTTTAAGTAGCAACCGACCAGGAACGATGGAACTAAATGGCCAGACATGCTGTTATGATATTTTTCGGTTCTCTCCTTCCCAAAAGAGAACAGTTCAGGAATTGGAAGCTATAACCAAGGTTCCTCCTGTTCCGGTGATTCCGCGCGAAGCCAATACAGAAACCCCAAACATTCCATTACAAGTTTTTTTGCCATTGAAATTGTACTTTGATAATGACTACCCTGATCCCAGGAGCATTAATACAACAACAAAAGCCGATTATGAATCGTTGTATGAAAACTACTTTTCCAAGCTTGAGCTTTTCATCGATGGGTATAAACAAAACAAAAGTTTATCAGCTGAAGAAGAGCGTGCTGCCATTGAACAGTTCTTTGCCAGCGACTTGCAGTATAACTACCGACAGTTACAAAAGTTTTCTGATCGTATTTTGCTTGAATTAATAGCCGGAAACAGTGTTGATATCTCCATTCGTGGATGCGCTAGCCCTTTGGCAGAATCAGGCTATAACCTAATTTTGTCGAAACGTCGTATAAACAGTATGGTTAACTTCTGGCTTAAATGGCAAAATGGAGCAATGAAGGATTATTTGAATAGCAGTAAAATGAAAATTACGGAAGAAGCGGCAGGTGAAACATTAAGTGCTGCTGTAATCAGCGACAAATTAAATGATCTTGCCAACTCTGTTTATAACCCGGTAGCTTCCCGCGAACGTAAAATTGAAATTGTAAGTGTAAAGGTAAGTCACCAATGAGCATTTTGAGATATCTATTCATTCTTTGCTGCTTATTGATCATCACCAAAATTGATGCACAAAACCTCGTACCAAACTCCGGCTTTGAAGTGCTTTCCGGTGGTTTAACAGGCGAAGGGCAGATAAATCTTGCTACCGGCTGGTCGGCACCCGGAGCAAGCACAAGTACACCCGACTTGTTTAATGCTTCGTATATCGGACCGCAGACCTTGCCTTGTGATAATGTGGATGTCCCCAATAATACGGGCGGCTTCGCTCCTGCTCACATTGGCAATGGTTATGCAGGGATAAGCAATGATTTCACCAATGGCTATTTTGAATATATAACCGTTAAGTTAACCATTGCATTAACTCCCGGAGAAATATATATATTGGACATGTATGCTATGTGTGCTGACAGCGCCCGTTTTGCGAACAATAAAGTGAGTGCTGTATTATCTACTTCTCTTCTAAACCAGGGAGGATCGGGCATTATTCCATTTTTTGCTCAGTATCAAAATGTTGATGTGGTTTCTGATACAGGTAGCTGGAGACATTTACTTTTTACACCATATGTTGCCTCCGGAGGTGAACAGTACATTACGATTGGCTTTTTCAATTCTAGCGTCACAAAAATTGATTTAGGTGCAAAAAATTCCGGATGTACTTCTTATGACAACAGCAGTTATATATATATTGATGATGTTACTTTGGTTCCAAGTTTCATTTTATATATTCCTCCGGCAGATACTGCTTATGTTTGCCCTGCAAATTATACAACCACAATTTATCCTGTTGCAACCAATGTTGCAGTAACATGGTCTACTCAAAACGGCTCCATTCTTCCAAATAATGATGGAGCGATTACAGTTCCTGATTCTGCAGTACTTGCTTCTGGTGCAAACATACCAGGCGCCTTTTTCACTTACTATATTCTTGGCAATGGTCAAATTGACAGTGTGAAATTGCTTGTGATTAATGCACCCAACTATGATATAGGCAGTGATACCACCTATTGCGAAAGTGACTCGGTTTTATTGAATGCCTTTTTACCAAATGCAATTTCTTATGAATGGAGTAATGGTGACACCTTATCGTACACTTACGTCACAGATACAGGCCATTATTCAGTCATTGTTGCAAACCCCGGTTGTGCAGTCTCCGATTCTATTTATTTTTATAAACTGCTGCCTAATCCTCCTGTAAATCTTGGTGAAGACTCTTTATTCTGTTTTTATTATTTTGATTCTTTACGTTTGGATGCAACAACGAGTAATGCCGTAAGCTATTTCTGGAGGCCGACAGGTGAGTCTTCTCCAAAAATCACTGTTATGTATGCAGATTTTTATACTGTTTCTGTGACACGTGAAAACGGATGTGTGCGAACTGGAGGATTCGAGGTGATGGAGGTTTGTCCCCCTTCTTATTATGCTCCAAACGCATTTACCCCTGACGGTGATGGCATCAATGATATATATAAGATTTTTTCAGAAAATTATGAAGGATTTACATTGCGTATTTATAATCGTTTCGGGCAGCAGTTATTTAATACCGAAGACCCTGATTTAGGCTGGGATGGGACTTATAAAGGTAAAGAATGCGAACTCGGGGTTTACACCTATAAGATCAGCATCAACGGTTATAATTTTGAAGGAGAAAAAGTAGATATTAAAAAGGCAGGGACATTCGTTTTATACCGTTAACTCAAAAATAAATATACATCGAAGTGAGTAATTACCCGCCGCAAAGTGAATCGCTTTTTACTGCTTCAAATATTTCCATATTACTAGTTGATGATAATAAAATAAATCAGTTTCTTGGAAAACAAATTCTTAGTAACATAGGATACACCAAGGTAAAAGTTGCCGGTACCGGGCTTGCAGCACTAAAAATGCTCAATGAGCATGATTTTGATGTATTACTTACGGATGTCGAAATGCCCGGTATGACAGGATACGAATTGACAACAGCGGTAAGACAGTTGAATTCTGAGAAAAACAAAATCACCATTATCGCATTAACAGCCAACTCTTCCATGGAAGAACGAAAACATGCACTTGAGCTGGGCATGGATGATTATTTAACAAAGCCATATTCACCTGAAGATTTACAAGCTGTATTACAAAAACATATTAAATTAAAAGACAACTTTTATATATCGGAATTTGGCACATTCGTAAATAATAAACATACACCCATAGCATCTCTTTACGCCATTTTTAACGGAAATAAAAAAGATGTAAAAACTTTGCTGATGTTACTTAAGCAACAGATTCCGGAATGTTTGGATCAATTGAAAAATGGCATCCTCCATTCTGATTGGTCACAGGCTTTTGATGCAGCACATAAATTAAAATCAAACGTTAAACTTTTTAATATTGAAAGCCTTTTTATAAAAGCATCAGGCATAGCTGAATATGCACGCAATAAGTCAGACTTGCAACTTATTCCCGGTATGTATGATGAACTGCATGCCGAACTGCAAGGGATATTGGCTATCATCAACCAGGAACTGGAAGAAATTCAGTAAACGGGAAGACGCACTGACAAAAGCAGGATCTATTTATCCAAATCATCAAAACTGATATCCGTAAAAGAACTTTTTAACGGTTCATCAGTGGCTGTGTGTTCCTGAGGACTATTATGCTCCAATGGAACGGGAATAATTCGTTCTGTTGGATTTTGACGGATGTAATCCAAAGCCTCCTTAAATCCATCCGCAAACTTGTCAAAATCTTCACGGTAAACAAATAATTTATGTTTCTCAAAAATAGGATGGTCTTCACTTTCGCCTGGACGTCTTTTGCTTTCTGTAATTGTCAAATACAAATCATTGGCTCTGGTCGCTTTTACGTCAAAGAAGTAAACCCTTTTTCCTGCTTTAATGCGTTTTGAAAATACAACATCTCGATTATTGTTTTTGTTTTCTGATTCTGACATACAGTTGGCTTTAATTTAGCTGAGGCAATGATAAAAAATATTTTAATAAAGTAGAAATCTCGTTGAAATTCGCATTAAAATTGTTAAGAAACCCTTTAAATCATTTAATTGGAGCTGGTTGGACGTCAAGAACGCATTTATTTGATACCTGCCTCGTCCTCCACGAGCTGCATCTCATAAATAGATGCATATAAACCTGACGCTTTAATAAGGTCAGCATGCCTGCCTTGTTCAATTATTTCCCCATGATCCAGTACAATAATTTTATCAGCATGTTTAACACTGGAAACACGATGACTCACAAGGATGGTTGTTTTGCCCTTCATAATGTGCTGAAGATTGGATAAAATCTTTTCTTCAGTTAATGTATCAACAGCCGACAGACAATCATCAAATATTAAAATACGAGGCTCACGAATTATGGCCCTTGCAATCGAAACACGTTGTTTTTGGCCACCTGAAAGCGTTATACCCCTTTCTCCTACCATCGTCTCAAAACCATCGGGAAACTCCATGATGTTTTCATAAATGCAGGCTGATCTCGCAGCCTCGAATACGGTCTCATCCGTTGAAATTTCCTTCAAACCAAAAGAGATATTATTTTTTATCGAATCCGAAAACAAAAAGACCTCCTGCGGTACACAACCCGTTTGCATACGGTATTGGTCAAGATTGATTTGTTTAAGATCAACACCATCAATTTGTATGCTTCCATTATCAGGATCGAGCAACCGTAACAACAGGTTTACCAAGGTAGATTTTCCGGAGCCTGTCCTACCAATGACTGCAAGGCTCTCTCCAGGCTCAACAGTAAACGATACATTTTTTAAGGCAACTGTTCCTGAATGAGGATAAATTAAATTAACCTGATTAAATGCTATTCGACCTTTCATATCCTTCATTTCCACCGGGCCGGATTGAATTGCCGGAGATTTTTTCAGAAATTCGTTGATACGTTGTTGTGATGCTGCTGCACGTTGAATCATCGTTACCACCCAACCCAATGAAGCTACAGGCCAGGTAAGCATGTTTACATAAATCACGAATTCAGCAATATTGCCAATGGTTAACCGGCCCTGCATCACTTCTATGCTGCCAATATAAATAGTGGTAATGGTACTCAGCCCGACTAATAAAAGCATCGAAGGCATAAAAAAAGCATTCACCTTAGCAAGGTCCATAGACACATTTTTAAACTCCCTGCTTTGTTCATCATAAATCTTTATATATTCCTTTTCACGGGCAAACGACTTTATTACCCGAATGCCCGAAAACGTCTCCTGAACAAATGTGCTTAAGCCTGATAATTGCGCTTGCACCTTCTCACTTCTTAAATTAATGAGATCCTGCACATAATAAACAATAAGGGATAGTACCGGCAGTGGTATGAGTACATAAAAGGCCAATCTAGGATTCACATTAAACATGGCCCATATCACAAGGATAAACATCACTATCAAATTAATGGTATACATAATGGCCGGTCCAACATACATTCTAACACGACTTACATCTTCGCTAATGCGATTCATTAAATCACCGGTGTTGTTTTGTGCATAAAAACTCGAGTCAAGTTGCTGATAATGATCGTAAATCTCATTCTTAAGGTCATATTCTATATAGCGCGACATTACAATGATGGTCTGGCGCATCAGGAACATAAATATTCCTTTCAACAATGCCATCGATAATACCAAAACACCAAACAATAGAATATTATAGCTGATAACACGGTAAAAATCAGCCTGAAAGGAGAAGCCATTAAACATATTATAAGCTTCAATATTGTTGGCAACAACGTCCAATGCATTGCGCGTTAGCTGCGCCGGAAAAATGCCAAATAAATTACTGATAGTCACAAAACACATCCCCAGGAATAACCGCCACCCGTATTTCAGGAAAAATTTATTGAGGTGTTTCAGTGATTTCACAAAAGAAGACTGGCTTTATTTACCAGGGGTCAAACTTAGTAAGCATCAGGCATATATTTTCTTTCTTAATGCCTATTTTGCAATAATTATAATAGTTGCCCTTTCAAAGGCATTAGGTTTTTTATAATGATTCACCCCTTATTTTCCTTTCAAAGAATTGTTTTGAATAAAGGCTATTCAATAATCATAAAAACATACCTTTGACGCCTCAACTGAAAAATTCATGCTTGACGTTAAAGCCCCGGTGTCCTCAGCCAATGCGCTTAGCACCAATGTTTTTGAAACGATTATTAACACACATCACGAACAGGTAGTATTCTGTAATGATCCCGAAACAGGACTTCGTGCCATTATTGCCATTCACAGCACTGTATTAGGCCCTTCGCTGGGTGGTACCCGAATGTGGATGTATAAATCTGAAAGCGAAGCGTTGAATGACGTGCTCCGTCTTTCACGAGGGATGACCTTTAAAGCTGCTATTTCAGGGCTCAACCTAGGAGGCGGTAAAACCGTCATTATTGGCGACAGTAAAAAAGATAAATCGGAAGCTTTGTTTCGCAAATTCGGCCGCTTTGTTAATAATTTAAATGGAAAATATATTACTGCTGAAGATGTTGGTACCAGTACGAAAGATATGGAATACATCAGCATGGAAACAAAGTATGTAACCGGTTTGCCTGAAAGTATGGGCGGTGGTGGCGATCCAAGTCCCGTAACAGCTTATGGTGTGTTTATGGGGATGAAAGCAGCCTCTAAATTTGCCTGGGGAAATGATAGTCTGGCTAATAAAAAGGTATTGGTACAAGGAGTTGGACACGTTGGGGAGAACCTCGTCAAAAACTTGAAGAAAGAAGGCGCAACTATATATGTATCAGATATTAACGAAGATCAACTAAAGAAAGTTTCTACGGA
>JANOXC010000200.1:0-34796 GCA_031418215.1 Bacteroidota bacterium | reverse complement strand
CCAGGGTATTGAACATTCGGCAGGTGCATCCTTTGCACCCAATCCCCTATTTTTCGATCCGGAAAACATCGTTAAACTAGCTATCGAAGGTGGTTGTAATGCTGTTGCTTCTACTTACGGAGTGCTTGCTTCTATTTCAAGGAAGTATTCACATAAAATTCCTTTCATTGTGAAAATCAATCACAACGAGTTTCTTACCTATCCCAATAAGTTCGATCAAATTATGTTTGGAACAGTGGAGGATGCCTACAATATGGGAGCCGCCGCAGTTGGAGCCACCATTTATTTTGGATCAGCAGAATCGAGTCGGCAAATTGTTGAAGTGGCGGAAGCTTTTGCCATGGCCCATGAATTGGGAATGGCAACCGTTTTATGGTGTTATACCCGTAACAATGGTTTTAAAAAAGATGGTGTTGATTATAGCGTTTCTGCTGACTTAACAGGTCAGGCAAATCATTTAGGCGTTACCATACAAGCCGATATTATTAAGCAAAAGTTACCGATGAATAATGGTGGTTATACAGCCCTAAATTTTGGCAAAACCCATGCAAAAGTTTACAGTGAATTAACTACTGATCATCCGATTGATCTTTGCCGTTACCAGGTAGCCAATTGCTATATGGGTCGCGCCGGCTTAATCAATTCAGGCGGCGAATCAAAAGGCGCATCTGATATGGCTGAAGCAGTAACAACGGCTGTAATAAATAAGCGCGCCGGCGGGCAAGGACTAATTTCCGGAAGAAAGGCATTTCAAAAGCCATTCAATGAAGGTATAGCAATGTTAAACGCTATACAGGATGTGTATTTGGAGAAATCTATTACTATTGCGTAAATCAATTTGAAAATTTGAAAATGTGGCAATTTGAAAATTAAATCATATTAACAGTCAAGAGCAGTAATTTGAAAATAAGGTTATTTTTCATTTCCAAATTGTCGAATTTTCAAATTAACTAATTAAAAAAAAATGAGTTGGTTTAAGAGAATAAAAGAAGGGATTACCACCAGTACCCATGAGAAGAAAGAAACTCCAGGGGGCTTGTGGTATAAATGTCCATCCTGCAAATCCATCATACCGGCAAAAGAACATAGTGAAAACCTTTGGGTTTGTGTAAAATGTGGCTATCATGAAAGAATCGGCTCAGCTGAATATTTTGAAATTCTTTTTGATGACAACAGATATCAGGAATTCAATGAGAATTTAACTTCTGCAGATCCCTTGAACTTTGTAGACACAAAAAAGTATCAGGCAAGGCTCATTGATTCTCAAAATAAAACAGGACTAAAAGATGCCATCAGAACGGCAACCGGAAAAATTGGCGGACTGCCCATTACCATTGCCTGTATGGATTTTAAATTTATTGGTGGATCTATGGGTTCTGTAATGGGAGAAAAGATTGCAAGGGCTATCGATTTTAGCATTGAACATAAAACACCATTACTGATCATTTCCAAATCAGGTGGCGCCCGAATGATGGAAGCTGCATATTCATTAATGCAAATGGCAAAGACTTCAGCTAAGCTAACACAACTGTCTGCAGCAAAACTACCTTTCATCTCCCTCCTTAC
Source organism: Bacteroidota bacterium (assembly GCA_031418215.1). Lineage (GTDB taxonomy): Bacteria > Bacteroidota > Bacteroidia > AKYH767-A > OLB10 > JANOXC01. The sequence goes on along the minus strand of JANOXC010000200.1, from coordinate 33,230 downwards.
CGACCCAACAACAGGCGGCGTAACAGCATCCTATGCCATGCTTGGTGACTTAAATATTGCCGAACCCAAAGCTTTAATTGGCTTTGCCGGTCCGCGAGTGGTAAAAGAGACTATTGGAAAGGATTTACCAAAGGATTTCCAAACCTCTGAATTCGTCCTCGAACACGGCTTCCTTGATTTTATCGTGAAGCGAACAGAGTTGAAGAATAAACTGGCGCAGGTGCTTTTGTTTTTTGAAAATTAAGAAGGTTTCTGGTTTACTGTTTATCGTTTAAGTTTGGCTTACTTCCAATTCCAAAAATACGGTTACCACTTTCTCATTTCCCAACATAACTCGCTAAATTCTCAAAGAATCTGTCCAACCAATTATCTACGAACGCTCAACCCCCGACTCCTAACTTAATCTTCCTATTAAAATTTAAATTACATTAGTCGCCTAAACTTATTAAAAACTGTATGACAAACAATCAAAACGCACACCCAAAAGGTCTTTACCTCTTGTTCTTCACAGAAATGTGGGAGCGCTTCAGTTATTATGGAATGCGTGCCATCTTTATTTTGTTTATGGCAAAAGCATTATTCATGACCAATGCTGATGCCAGCAATATCTACGGAAGTTTTACCGGCCTGGTGTACCTCACGCCTTTACTTGGAGGTTATATCAGTGACCGTTTTTGGGGAAACCGAAAAAGTATTTTAATTGGTGGTTTGTTAATGGCATTAGGTCAGTTCCTGATGTTTTTTAGCGGAAGTAATATTACCGATGGCGTGCAAAGTCCAACAGCAATTTCAACAATGTGGATCGGACTTACTTTCCTTATTATCGGAAACGGTTTCTTCAAACCAAACATCTCCACCATGGTTGGCCAACTCTATCCAAAAGGTGATCATCGTGTGGATGGAGCCTTCACCATCTTTTATATGGGAATCAATCTTGGAGCATTTTTCTCGCCGCTGGTTTGCGGAGGATTAGGTGATACCGGAAATATTCATGATTTCCGTTGGGGCTTTATGGCTGCAGGAATAGGAATGTTGGTCAGTGTAATATCATTTGAACTTTTGAAAAAGAAATATCTTGTAAGTGCCGAAGGCGAAGACATTGGAATGCCGAAAGCAAAAATGGACATCAAAACCACCCTGACAATTATTGGATGTGTTGCCGTTATTTTCTTTTTAATGAATTTCAAAACAATGTTCAAGACTGACATCGATCTTATTGGATATTTCATTTACTCTGCTATTGTTATTATGCCGTTGATCATCTTTACTGACAAATCGCTCACACGAGAAGAAAGTCAGCGTATCAGCGTGATATTTATTCTTGCATTCTTTGTTATCTTCTTTTGGGGATGTTTTGAGCAGGCAGGTGCTTCACTCACACTTTTCGCAGATACACAAACCGACCGGCATATCGGAAATTGGGAAATGCCAGCTTCCTGGTTTCAATCCATCAACCCATTAGGTATTATATTGCTGGCACCACTTTTCACAATGATGTGGTCAGCTCTTCATAAGAAAAAGCTGGAACCTACTTCCCCTATGAAAATGGCTTTTGGATTAGTAATGGTTGCATTGGGTTATGTAGTAATCGCCTTTGGTGTTCACGGTGTCGATTCTCAAACTAAAATAAGCATGTGGTGGCTGATTTCATTATATATTCTGCATACAATGGGTGAATTGAGTCTTTCTCCAATCGGATTGAGCATGGTATCAAAACTGGCACCGGCACGATTCGCTTCCTTGTTGATGGGTGTTTGGTTCCTTGCCAATGCCGTTGCCAATAAATTTGCTGGAACGTTATCCAGCCTTATTCCTCCCGGCGCCGGTGAAACGCAAGCTGCTATCGGTACTCCACTACCATCCTTCCTTGGAATGGAAATAAATAATCTATTCACCTTCTTCTGCGTATTTATTGCGTTGAGCGGGGTGGCGGCCTTACTGTTGTTTGGAATCTATAAATGGCTCTCTAAGAGAATGCATGGTGTCCACTAATTTTCTATTTCTTTGGTAGACTTTGTGGTCAACAAAATCAAAAGCGGGAAGCTCACTTCCCGCTTTTTTTATGAACTAAAGTCTTTCATAACACTTCTCTGTTTTTCATAAATGGATTGTTTGTTTTGCTATTTTCGTTCGGAGTAACCTTCAATTGATGAATATCCGCAAACTATTTATTTCGCTAAGTACACAACATGACTTTTATTACCGATTATTCGTCATTGTTTTTTCCATTTTTATTATCACAGGTTATCTTCCTCATCAGCTACGCTTTAAGTATGATTATAAAATTGGGGGAGCATGGAACTATGAAAACTTAAAAGCTCCTTTTGATTTTGCTATTTATAAAACAGAGAAAGAACTTGATGTAGAGAAAAAGATGATTGCTGACAATCAACCCTTTTATTTCAGGCTTGATACAACAGTAAAATTTAATTCAATCAGTAATTTTATTTCCGGATTAAACAACACTGACCCTGTAATCCTAGATACCGGTAAAAACATCTTACAATCACTCTATGCTAAAGGACTCATTCAACAACTTGAAGAATCATCTCCCGGATCAAAAAAATTCTTCCTGGTAAAAGGTAATAAGGCAACTGATGCAGCTTATAATGATGTATTATCATCCAATGAAACAGCAGCATTTATTGAGCGGGAGCTCATCAGCCGTAATTTGCAGCAGAATGAATCACTTTTTAATGCCTTGATCAAATCATTGCAACCCAATATTGTTTATGATGCTGAATTAACTCGCACAGCAATCTCGGAAGCTGAAGCGAATATCAGCCTTACTCGTGGTATGGTAGCCAAGGCAACTATAATTGCAGAAAAGGGTCATATCCTTAAACAAAGTGATGCCGCTATCCTGGAATCTTTGCGAAAAGCATTTGAAGAGCAACAACCTGAAAAAGATACAAGCTTCATTTCTTATCTTGGATATTTATTGCTGGTTTCCATTTCAATTGGTGTTTTGCTTGCATTCTTAGTCCTTTTACGAAAAGATATTCTTCTGGATAACCGTAAACTCACATTATTGTTTTTGTTGATTGTGGGCATTACCTTATTGTACACTGTGATTTTAAGAGAACAATGGATCAGCATTTTGATGGTACCACTTTGTATTTTACCACTGGTAACACGTGCTTTCTTTGATACAAGAACTGCTTTATTTACCCATGTGTTAACAACACTTATCCTTGGAACAGTAGCGCCTAACGGATTTGAATTTGTTTTTATGCAAACGATTGCAGGCATAGTTGCCATCTTCAGCATTGTTAACATGCGAAGACGCTCCCAGTTATTTGTCGCAGTCTCGTTAATATTTTTATCTTATATCATTTCTTTCACCGGTTTAACCATCATCAACGAAGGGAGTATCAGTGAATTAAAATTATCAAGTATTGCCTGGTTGGGAGGTAACATATTACTCACGTTATTTAGTTATCCATTAATTTTTTTCATTGAAAAAGTTTTTGGTGTGACATCAGATTTTTCATTGATGGAGCTAACCGATTTTAACAATGATCTTCTTCGGGAATTGGCCACCAAGGCTCCCGGAACATTTCAACATTCCATGCAAGTCGCCAATTTAGCTGAAGCTGCAATCTATAAAATTGGAGGAAATTCATTGTTGGTAAGAGTTGGTGCGTTATATCATGACATTGGAAAAAGCGATATGCCTTTATATTTTATAGAGAACCAGAGTACACAGATGAACCCGCATGATGAATTGTCGTTCGATGAAAGTGCATCCATCATCATCAGCCACGTAATAAGAGGTATTGAAAAGGCAAAAAAAAATAACTTACCCGATGCAGTTGTTGACTTTATCAGATCGCATCACGGTACCATGATGGTGCAATATTTTTACCAGTCTTATCTGAAGAACTATCCGGATCAACTACCTGATGAAGATGACTTCCGTTATCCGGGACCTAAACCTTTCTCCCGCGAAACAGCTGTTTTAATGATGGCCGATTCTGTTGAGGCATCAGCACGCAGTTTAACGCAACATGATGCTGATTCCATTGATAAGTTGGTCGAAAACATTATTGGCAACCAGATTAATAACGGTCAATTTGAAAACTGCGATATTACTTACCGCGACATTGCTTCCAGCAAAAAGATTTTTAAAAAAATGTTGTCAAGCATTTATCATGTTCGAATTGCATATCCTTCTAGTGCTTAGAACTTAAAACTAACGTCATTGCTGCGAGTGAAGAATGTGCGAAGCAATCTCACCATTGAACAGATTGCTTCACCACTTCGAAATTTTCACTTTAATAGAATTACTGCAGTGGTTCGCAATGACGGTTACATAAGTAAAAAATAAATAATTATAAATGAATCGAAGAAAATTTCTTAAGAATGGTTCACTGGCAGGATTGGCTTTTTCCACCATTGCTTCATTCCCAAAAGAATTATCCGCTGAACAATCCACACAAAAGCCTGCCAAACTTTTAGATTTAGGTGATGAAGTAATAAATATAGAAGAAATTACCATTGACGATTTACAGGCTAAAATGAAAGATGGTGTATTAACTTCCAGGTTAATGGTAGAAGCTTATTTAAATCGTATTAATTCAATAGATAAAAAAGGACATTCAATAAATGCTGTGTTGGAAATTAATCCGGAAGCATTAGCTATTGCTGCTCAAATGGATGCCGAGCGGAAAAACGGAAAAGTGAGAGGACCACTGCATGGAATTCCTGTTTTAATCAAAGACAATATTGATACTGGTGATCAGATGATTACTTCTGCAGGTTCACTTGCTTTAATTAAAAATCGAGCAGCAAAAGATGCTTTTATTATTCAACAATTAAGAGCATCAGGTGCTGTTATTTTGGGAAAAACGAATCTGAGTGAATGGGCCAATTTCAGGTCAACAAAATCTTCCAGTGGCTGGAGTAGTAGAGGAGGTCAAACAAGAAATCCATACATTCTAGATCGCAGTCCCAGTGGCTCCAGTTCTGGTTCAGCAGCAGCCGTTTCTGCCAACCTATGTGTTGTTGCAATTGGCACTGAAACAGATGGTTCGGTGATCAGCCCTGCTTCTTCTTGTGGAATTGTTGGCATTAAACCAACCGTTGGATTATTAAGCCGCAACGGTATCATCCCAATTTCAAAAACGCAGGATACTGCCGGACCAATGGCAAGAACGGTAAAAGATGCTGCTATTCTTTTAAGTGCTTTGACAGGAATTGATGAAGCCGATGCGATTACTAAAGAAAGTAGTACGAAAAATTCTAAGGACTATACACTTGCATTTGCTAGTCATTCGCTCAAAGGAAAAAGAATAGGAATAGAAAAATCTTTTTTGACCGGGCATGAAGGAGTTGTTTCTTTATATATTCAAGCTATCGATGATCTAAAAAAGTTAGGAGCCAAAGTCATTGAAGTAGAATTGATGAAAAGTATCAGGGAGATTGGTGATGCAGAATTCATTGTGCTGCAATATGAATTTAAAGATGGTTTAAATAAATATCTTAATCATTCCAAGGAAAAACTAAATTCCCTTTCAGATATTATCCATTACAACAAATCAAATGAAGCTACTGCAATGCCATTCTTCAAACAAGAAATATTAGAATTGTGTGAAACAAAGGATGACTTGTCAAGTAAAGAATACACCGATTCATTACAAAAAACACTTAGCTCGCGTAAAATTATTGATGAGTTGATGCAAGAGAATAAACTAGATGCTATTGCAGGAGTCAGCTCTGGAATACCATGGTGCATCGATGTTATTAATGGTGATTATGATACCGGTTTTAGTTTCAGCACGCCTGCAGCACTGGCAGGATATCCGCATATTACAGTTCCCATGGGATTTGTACATGAGCTTCCGGGAGGTTTGTCTTTTATGTCAGGCGCCTACAGGGAGATGGAAATTTTAGGATTTGCTTATGAATACGAGCAAGCAACAAAAAAAAGGCAGCCGCCTAAATTCATCAAAACTTCTATCCCTTCTTAAATAGCATTTACTTTTTAAGGATAATATATAAAATAATACAATCATGCAAGCAGAAAAATTCAAGGAAACAATTCAAACAGCTTATGCTTTTTCAGGTAAGAGCCTGGTATTGGGCGGGCCGGTTTTTGATAAAAAAAATATTAGTGGCTTAACGGTGAATATTCCATTAGCCACTGTAAACAGGCATGGTTTAATTGCAGGCGCTACAGGTACAGGAAAAACAAAATCCATTCAGCGATTTGCAGAAGCACTTTCTGAACAAGGTGTTAATGTTTTGCTGATGGACATTAAAGGGGATATTAGTGGCATTTCCAAACCGGGAGCGGTGAATCCAAAGGTGAAGGAAAGAATGGATTTGATTGGTGTACCATGGGCACCACAGGAATATCCAACAGAACTGTTAACCATCTCCAATGAAAAAGGGGTTCGGTTACGCGCAACTGTTTCTGAATTCGGTCCATTGCTTTTTTCCAAAATGCTGGAGTTAAACGACAATCAGGAAGGTGCGGTAGCCATCGTATTTAAATATTGCGATGATCATCAATTACCATTGTTGGATCTGAAAGATTTTCGAGCCACGTTGCAACACCTGGCTCAAGGCGAAGGCAAGAAGGAAATTCAAGAAAATTATGGGGCTATTTCAACTTCAACATCAGGTGTAATAATGCGCAAACTATTAGAGTTGGAGCAACAAGGCGGTGATTTATTCTTCGGTGAAAAATCTTTTGATGTCGAAGATTTATTGCAAAAAGATCAAGTGGGAAAAGCTTGTATTAATATTTTGCGATTAACCGATATCCAAGACAGACCAAAATTATTTTCCACGTTTATGCTTTGTCTGCTTGCTGAAATATATAGTAAGTTCCCTGAAACAGGTGATAAAGGCGAACCAAAACTTGTGATCTTTATTGATGAGGCTCATTTGATTTTTAATGAAGCATCACCAGCTTTAATGCAGCAATTGGAAACCATTATTAAGCTGATCAGAAGCAAAGGTGTTGGAATTTTCTTTTGCACACAGGCCCCAACAGATATTCCTGATATTATACTAAGTCAATTGGGAACTAAAATCCAACATGCCTTGCGTGCTTTTACAGCAAAAGACAGAAAAGACATTAAGCTCGTAGCAGAAAATTTTCCTATCACAGAATTTTACGACACTGATCAGCTTATCACAGAATTAGGAATTGGAGAAGCACTGGTAACAGTATTAAATGAAAAAGGCTCTCCTACTCCACTCGTTCATACCATGATGTGCGCACCACAATCGAGGATGGATGTTATAACCCCTGCAGAACAGGAAGAAAGAATTGCAGTTTCAACTATAGCAAAAGAATACAATGAAATAATCGACCGCAACAGCGCCTATGAAATATTGAAAGGTAAAATTGCGCCAACAGTTGAACAGGTAGTTCCAACTGAGAAAGGTGAAAAATCCACTGAATCAGAAAGTCCTTCCACAATCAGCGACACGATTAAAGACATTGCCAATAGCAATGTTACAAAAACCATTCTGCGTGAAGTTACCCGTGGATTAATGGGAGTGTTACTAGGCAGTTCTCGTTCTTCATCAAGAAAGAGGTAGTTCAAAAGAAAAATTGATTATGCTGCCAGGCTTCACCTCTTTCCCATCGAATTACAATTTAGATTGCATTTCTAGTGCGCACAACCATTCAATTTAATCTGCTCCTCTTAATTTATTTCGTTTGCTATTTTTTGATACGAAGATTTAACAGGATAAATTTAACTTATCTTTGATTTTCAATACTATATAATTAAACCAAACACGATCGTTTTGCAGATGCTTAAGAAAATACTCAATCTTTATCTGCTTTTAACATTTACTAGTTTAAAGCTTAACGGTCAATCACAAAATATTACTTATTTCATTGATGAAGGCCAACGGAATAGTCCTTTGTTGAAGGAATACGACAATCTTATACGTAGCCAGGCATCAGATAGCTTAATTTTAATGGCTGAATATAAACCACAGGTTAGCGCCACGTCGCAAGCGATGTATGCACCAGTGACTAATCATTTTGGTTATGATAGTGCAATTACGAATGGTGGCAATTATTCGGCTTTGGTCAATATAACGCAAACCTTGTTAAACAGGAATGCAAAAAAGATCAAACTCAATAACCTTTCTGTATTAAATCAAGCATTGAATGTCAATTTCAAGATTACAGCAACAGAACTTAAGAAAAACATAACAACTCTTTACTTAGATGCATTTTCGGATTATAGCAAACTGCTATTTAACAAACAGCTATTCGATTTATTGAAAAAAGAAGAATCTTCAATAGAGCAACTTGTTATGAGGGGTGTTTATATGCAAACTGACCTGATGAATTTAAAAATTGCTATTAAAACTGTCGAAATATCTTTAAAAAAAAGCAATATTGAATATAAAAACAAGCTCAGTGTGCTAAATCAATTTTGTGGAATTAACGACACCATCACACCTGAATTAGAAAACCCAAAAATTGAATTAACAAATTTCCCAGATATAAATGCTTCCCCTATCATGATGAGATTGACTACTGACAGCCTTCAGAACATTAGCGCTCAGCAATTAGTTTCTCTCGGGTACCGTCCCAAGCTAACGGCATTTGCTGATGCAGGTTTTAATGCGATAAATCCGAACGATTTCACTAAACATTTGGGGACTAGTATAGGTCTAAATTTTGCATTACCTATTTATGACGGCAATCTGCGAAAACAAAAATTCAATAAAATTAAACTTGAAGAAAACACCAGGTTGAATAATAAATCATTTTATATTGGGCAGTTCAATCAACAATTTTTTAACTTAAGCAATCAGTTGACATTGACGAATGACTTAATTTCTACCATTGAAAGTCAGGTAAATGAGCAAGAAAAACTTATGAGACTTTATAAAATCGAAATTGAGCAAGGACTTGTGAAGTTCATGGATTTTATAAATACATTGAACAGCTACTCATCAACCGTATACAGTTTGAAAGAAGCAAAAATGGATCGTTTACAATTAATCAATCAAATGAACTACTTAAAATGATGTTTAAAAAAATAGATTTAGCTGTTTTAGTGGTTGCATTCATCACAGGATGCCAGCACCTTCCAAATCTCGAAGAAGGTATCAGTACATCAGGCAAGACACCCGTCTCTATCTCACATATAAAGATTGAATCGATGAATGATATTATCAGTCTAAATGCAACATCTGTATATCAAAATAAAAACCAGGTAAAATCAAACATCAACGGCTTTATTAAAAAAACATTTTTTAATTCAGGAGACTTTGTGCAAGCCGGTGCCCCTTTGTTTTCAGTAGTTACCAAAGAAAGTTCGGCACTTGAAAAATTCAATGCGAAAGATTCAATGTTAGCTTTTAATGGGAATATAACAATCTATGCACCATCTACAGGTATTTTATCCGAAAACATTAAACAACCGAACGATTTTATAAATGAAGGTGATGAACTTGCTTCCATTTCTGTAATAAATAGTTTTGTATTTATCCTAAATGTTCCTTTTGAAGAGAATAAGTATGCAGCAATAGGTGCCGAATGTAACATTGTATTAGCAGATTCTACACAAATACCCGGGAAGATCACTTCCCGCCTTTCAACTCTTGATCCTGTATCTCAAACACAACGATTTGTTATTAAACCTACAACGGCAATACTGTTGCCTGAAAACTTGAATGCTATTGTGCAACTAAAAAAGTCCACTCGAAAGCAAGCACAAATAATAAACAAAGCATGTATCCTCACAAATGAGACGATGGAAGTATTTTGGGTGATGAAACTTATTAACGATACAACTGCAGTAAAGGTCTACGTTAAAAAGGGAATTAGTATTGGTGATAAGGTAGAGATTTTATCACCAACATTTAATCCTGATGACAGAATAATCAATTCAGGAAATTATGGACTTCCTGACACTGCCAATGTTGAAATCAAGCAAGTAAATAGCAATGAATAACTTTTTTTCCTCTTATAAGAATCCTGTAACCCTGGTTATACTTTTCATAATTGCAGGTGGAATATTCACTTATTCCAGAATGCAATCTTCCCTTTTTCCGGAAGTAACATTTCCTAAAATTAAAATCATCGCCGAGAACGGACTTCAGCCAATAAGTAAAATGATGATGACGGTTACCAAGCCGCTTGAAAATGCAATTAAGCGTGTTCCCGACCTCAAGCATGTAAGAAGTATTACAAGCAGGGGAAGTTGTGAAATTTCGGCTTTTGTTGCTTGGGATGCTGACGTTAATTTGAGTAAACAGCAGATTGAATCTTCGATTAATCAGATTAAAAATGACCTCCCCCCTGGTATTGTCATCACAATCGAGAAGATGAATCCATCCATTCTCCCTGTTATTGGATTTGTGATTAATGGAAAAAATAAAAGCGAGATTGAATTGAATCAAGTCGCTAACAACATTGTAAAACCGTTTTTATCCCAGGTTCCGGGTGTTTCAGAGGTCCATGTTATTGGCGGGAAGACAAAAGAATACCAAGTTGAATTGATCGCGCAGAAAATGACTTTATTAGGCATTACTCCTGCAATTGTTCGTTCAGCATTTGACCAAACAAACTTCATTAACAGCAATGGATACTTAACTGATTACAACCGTTTATATCTAACAATAACCGATGCAAGGATTAAAAACATTGAAGATCTGCAAAATCTGATTATTAGCAATGATGGCAAAAGAGTTTTATATTTAAAAGATATCTCGAATATTAAAGTAGCAGAACATGCGGAATTTATACGTGTCAATTCCAATAGGAAAAGTGCAGTTTTAATTGCCATTGTTAAACAACCAAACATCAACCTGATTGATTTAAACAGGCATGTAATGTCTAAAATTCAAGAACTAAATCAAACTATTTTACCAAAAGACATTTCACTTACTCCATATTACGTTCAGGCAGACTTTGTGAGTGATTCTATTAAAAGTTTAAGTGACAGCCTTTGGATTGGACTACTTCTCGCAATCATAGTTGCCATTTTATTTCTTCGTTCGTTTAAATCAAGTGCTGTAATTTTAATTACCATCCCTGTAACGCTTTCGCTTACAATTGTACTTTTATATATATTCGGTTATAATTTTAATATCATGACGCTGGGTGCAATTGCTGCCAGTATTGGATTGATAATAGATGATGCCATTGTAGTAACTGAACAGATACATCGAACCCATGAAGAACACCCGGAGACATTTACTAAAGATTTAATCTCAAAGGCCATTAATTATCTTTTTCCTGCGATGGTTGGTTCATCAGTAAGTACTATAGTAATATTTCTACCATTTGTCTTTTTAAGTGGTGTTGCAGGTGCTTATTTTAAGATACTTACCAATACCATGATGATTACTTTGGTTTGTTCATTTTTTGTAACATGGATTTGTCTTCCGGTGATCTATATGCTTTTATCCGGCAAAAAAAACCTGGTTTATCCTAGAACTACTTCTATTCATCAATCAAAAGGCAAATGGATTAGTTATTTCATTCATAAGCCAATTTATAGTTTTGCCTTTGTTTCAATATTAATCATTTCTTTTCTTTTTATTTACCAGAAATTGGAAACCGGTTTCCTACCTGATATGGATGAAGGTTGTATTGTGATTGATTACAAAACACCACCCGGAACTTCGTTGCAGGAAACAGATCGGATAATGTGTGAAGTTGAAAAAATATTTAAAGATGTCCCGGAAATTGAAACCTATTCAAGACGGACAGGAACACAAATGGGGTTTTTTATCACCGAGCCTAATATCGGGGATTACCAGATTCAACTTAAGAAAAACCGAAAGCGGACAAGCAATGAAATCATTGATTTACTTAGAAATAAAATAGAATCTACACAACCTGCATTACGGGTAGATTTTGGTCAGGTTATTGGTGATATGCTGGGTGATTTAATGAGTTCAACGCAGCCAATTGAAATTAAGATTTATGGTAACGATCAGGTAAAACTAAAGTCATTGGCTAAACAAGTTGCTGGTATTACTGAAGGTGTTCCAGGTACAGCAGATGTGTTCGATGGAATTACTATTGCAGGTCCCTCCATAAATATTGAACCGCAAAATCAAAAATTGGCACAGTTCAATATTTCACCTTCCGAACTTCAATCACAATTACAGTTGCAGTTGCAGGGTATTGTTGTTGGAAATATTTATGAAAAGGAACAGCTCACTTCAATAAGGATTCAGTATCCGAAAGCGCTGCAATCCTCCATGACAGATGTCCACGAGGCAGCTATTTTTCTTCCTGATGGTAAATTACAGCCCCTTGAACAACTAGTAAAAATAAATATCGATTCAGGAAGTGCAGAAATTGAAAGAGAAAATCTTCAATCGATGATTCCGGTAACTGCACGCTTAGACAACAGAGATCTTGGAAGCGTTATTGCTGAAATAAAGAAAAAGATTCAGTCCAATGTATCATTGCCTCAAGGTTACCATATTAGTTACGGAGGAGCTTATGAAGAACAGCAACAATCATTTGGAGAATTAATATTGATACTAATATCTGCTGCCCTTTTGGTTTTTGCAGTAATGTTGTTTCTTTTTAAAGAGGTGAAAGCCGCACTACTTATCATAATTATTGCAACAATGGGAATTAGTGGAAGTTTACTTGCACTTTTTATAACACATACAGCATTAAATGTAGGCAGTTACACCGGTATCATTATGATTATTGGTATTATTGGCGAAAATGCAGTTTTCACATTCCTGCAATTTTCACAGACACTGAAAACAAGTAATGCTGAAGAAGCCATTGTTTATGCTATTTCAACACGACTTAGGCCAAAGTTAATGACAGCTATAGGAGCGATTATTGCCTTGACTCCAATTGCACTTGGAATTGGTACCGGTGCTCAATTGCATCAGCCTCTTGCCATTGCGGTCATCGGTGGTTTTATTGTTGCGTTGCCTTTATTGTTAATTGTTTATCCTACAATGTTAAGATTACTTTATAAATAAAAATGAAATGAAATTATTTACAAAATTCATTAAAAACCATTTTCTATTCATCATTTTCTTTTTGTTTATTAATTGCTTAAAAGCACAACCAATAAAAATTCTTTTCGACGCTAGCAAAGCTGAAACTTGTGGAAATGCGGATTGGGTGATTGACGCCGGCACACATAATCTGGGCTTTAACAACGGACCGGCAGTAGCAGGAACCGGTACAGAATCAAATCCTACAAAGCTGCCATTACCTGCGCAAAGCGGTATAACGACAAATACAAATGAATCTTTTTGGGAAGGCGCAATCTCCTATTGGGGAATTGATTGTGTAAATCATGGTTTTGTTGTGGAAACCCTTCCATACAATGGCCAAATCACTTATGGCAATTCAATCAATTTGCAGGATTTAAGCAACTATAAAGTATTTATTGTTCCGGAACCAAACATAGTTTTTACTTCGGCAGAAAAAATAGCCATTCTTAATTTCGTGCAGAATGGTGGTGGTTTATTTATGATTTCAGATCATGATCAGAGTGATCGAAATTTTGACGGATGGGATTCTCCTCATATCTGGAATGATTTTATGAGTAACAATACTGTTATGAATAATCCCTTTGGCATGACATTCGACCTGGCTAATTTTTCTCAGACCTCATTTAATATCCCCAACTTGCCGAATGATTCACTTTTACATGGCCCTATGGGAACCGTTGCAGAAGTACAATGGAGCAATGGCACAACCCTCACACTTGATTCAACACAAAACAACTCCGTAACAGGCGTAGTATACAAAACAGGCTCTTCGTTTAGCATGAATAATGTAATGTGTGCGCATGCTTATTATGGTAATGGTAGAGTTGCAGCAATTGGCGACAGCTCACCTATTGATGATGGGTCAGGTGATCCCAATGACCAATTATATGATGGATATATCGCTGATGCTTCAGGTAATCACAGGAAATTATTGATGAATACGACAATCTGGCTTGCCGCAACTCTATCTGCAACAGGTATTCAGAATAATGCTGAAGAACAGGCTAAAATTATGGTATATCCTAATCCTGCAAGTAAAGAACTCGTAGTGTACTACCCCGATAATTTTAATAATACATTTATAACCAATGTATATGATTTTACAGGAAAATTAATATTAACTACCAATAAGGAAAAACAAAACAATGCTTTTCAACAATTGATTGATGTAAGTAAACTCCCTGAAGGAATTTATTTCCTAACTAGTTCTTCAACAAAAGAAAGTGCGAAAATTACCTTTTCAGTAATTCACTAAATGTCCGCCTTATTTTTCTATTTGTGTTACTTCTAAAATGTTAAAAGTCCCGGGTAAAATTGCAGGCCTTGGATGTGTATTTTCTTTTGTTGTTTCAGGCATTGCGCCATATTCCGCTGTAGGTAAATAAATGTGATGTGTTTTACTATTTATAGCTATTGTTCTTGCCCCTTTTTGCGTAATAACATTCTCAATAACTTCAAATTCATCTTTCGATTTTTCTTGAACTATAGTTAGTGTGCCATCACCATTCGAACTATATGCCCTTTTCAGTTCTATATCGAAAGCCGCACCATCCGTATGACTGCCAATTGGAAGTGTTTTTATTATTTTCCCGGAAATAGCATCCATCACAACCATTAATTTATTTTCACATACTATAAACAACCGTTGATTATTAATATCAATGGCTAAACCACTTGGCTCTTCACCCGGATTAATAGACCATTCACTTATAACTTTCAATGTAACAGGGTTTATTACTGATACCAGACTTTTGTCTTCTATATTAACATAAACTTTTCCTTTTTCATCTGTAACAGCAAATTCCGGTTTTCCGGCAAGCTTAATAGTACCAATAACTTCATCTGTTAAAGCATCGATTACTGTTGAATTATCTCCACCTCCATTAAATGTAAAAACATGCTTTGAAAAAGAATCATATAAAATAGCATCTGGATTTCGGCCGGAAACATAAACCTTTTTGACAAAAGCCAGTGTTTTCAAATTAAAAACAGTTATGGAAGAATCACGACCATTGCTTATAAAGCCTTTGTTCAGATTGGGGGCTAATGCAATACCATGTACTCCTTTAGTATCAGGAATGGTTCCTACTAATATTTTACTTGATAAATCAACTACCTGCACTATTGAACTGTGTGAAACAAACAATCTTTCAGCAGATTCATCTACCACAAGGTAGTCCCATCCACCGTCTCCTTCCAGCTTAATTTTGTCAGTAATCATATATGATGGTTTTACACTTTGGGCCGACAAACTACCAGTAGCTATTAGCAAAACCACAAGAAATTTTTTTATTTTATTCATTGGAAGTGTTTTTCTCAAAATTAAATTAAAAAAGAACCGTTATCCCTTTTAAGCTACATTTATTGGACGCTTTAAAATATCGGTCAAAATACCTCTATCTTTGAAGTTCATGATCAAAATAAGGCAGTTTTCAGCATTCTTATTAGTGACTTATTATTGTTTGGGAAATTTATGCCTGCCAATTGGTGATTTTGCAACTTTATCAGATATTCCTTCAATGTATCATCATTGTAAATCAACGGAAGATAAAGATATGACACCAATTGATTTTCTTACTGATCATCTAATCAATATTGATTGCATTTTTGACAATCATGACAACGGTGATAAACAAAAACCTCATTCGCCGGTTCAATACCATCATCAACAGCAAAACACTTTTTATACTCAACAACATACTATTGCTTTAAAACAGTTCACAACAATAAGGGTAATATTGCTGAAATATGTTGAAAATGCATTCCTGCAATCATACTTTTCTGCTGTTTTTCGACCTCCTATTAGTTAAGAATATTGATTGCTTTTAAGTCACTATCAATTGAAAAGTTGGTAAATTTCTAATCATATTATTAACATACCTAATTATGAAAATCGAAAAATTCAATATTGGTTTGCAATTGCTATTCGTAATATTAAACTTTAATCTAAAAGCACAGGTTCTGGAAACTGAGGATTCAAAACCGCTTCTTCCCGGTCAATTTTATTTAGGCACCGGACTTGAGTTTCAAACATCATCTGAAGGAACAGAAACTGCTTTACCACTAGCAATTGAATACGGACGATCACAACGATTTACGTTATTGGTTGAACCCGTCGTATTCACAAATATTAACCCTAACGAAGGCAAGGGAGCTACTGGTTTTGGTGATGTGGAAGTAACTTTATTTTATCAAATGGTCAGGGAAAAAGAAGTAACTCCATCCTTATCAGTTTCAGCAGAAGTAAAGATACCGGCAACCAATAACCCAATGATCGGAACTGGCAAAGCTGATTTTACGCCCTATTTAATAGCCAGTAAAACTTTAGGGAAATTCTTTACCAGCATTAATTTCAGTTATACTTTTTTAGGTAAGCCTGAAGGAGTGCAAGCCAATAATTTAATTAACTATGGCCTAGGAACAATTTATTCAGCCAATGGAAAAAATATATTCTTTGCAGAAATTTATGGAAACACTTCTGCTTTCGGAGGCAATGAAATTGATGAAACTACTTCCGGTGATCAAAACAACAGCCAAAACCAGGAAATATCTGGTGGAGAAACGGTTGGTTCAGTAGGATATGGAAGATATATCGGTAAGGAGTTATTACTTTCCTTTGGTATAAGTTATGACAACAACCAGGCTGTACTATTTCGCCCGGGAATAGAGTGGAAATTTGGAAGTAACAAACAATAAAAATTATAAAAAAAGAAAACATGAAAAAGTTAATAATATATATATTTGCATTGCTGTGGGCTTCAAATTTACAAGCGGGTACTCCCCCTGCATCCGTTCAAAAACCATTCATGGAAAAATTTCCAAAAGCTGAAAAAGTCAGTTGGGGAAAAGAAAATGAACATGAGTGGGAAGCCGAATTTCAGCTCAACGGAATTAAGATGTCTGCAAATTATTCTGATACTGGAATTTGGCTGGAAACGGAAATGGCAATCTCTGCTACAGAACTTCCTCAAATTGTTAGCACTTCTATTAAAAAGAAATATATTGGATGGCAAATTACCCATGCTTATAAAATAGAAACTGCTCATAAGGGGCTGCTTTACGAAGCGGACATTAAATCAGGCATGAAAAAGAAAGAAGTGCTTTTTCAGGAGGACGGCACATTCATTAAGTAAGAACTCCGTAAATGAAGTAATCCCTGCAATATTGTAACTATTGCGGGGATTTACTATTGCTATATTATTATAGGAAAGATGTAAAAAAGTATCAGAAACGTCGAATGTGGAGAATTAACTTTTAATTCGTAATAACTATTTCCTCAATTAATGTATTTTTGAAAATAATCAGGAAATTTACTTGGTTAATCCTGAACTAAAAAAAAAAAAATATCATGCTAAATTGGAAATTGATTTTTAGGCTATCATTATTCGGCTTGTTTATGGGGCTTACCACCGTGACTTTGATTTCTTCCAATGTTGAACCCATTTTCTGGTTTGCAATATTTATTTACTGTGCATATTTGATTGCAAAGAACTGTTCAAGCAATTATTTCCTACATGGATTTTTAGTTAGTATGGCAAACAGTTTATGGATTACTGCAACTCATGTGATTTTTTACAGCAGCTATATGGCCAGCCATCCAGAAATGACAGCTATGCCAGTGCATGGCCATCCAAGATTAATGATTCTTGGAATGGGGCCCATTTTTGGTGCTGCATTTGGTCTTGTGCTTGGATTGTTTGCTTATATTGCAAGCAAAGCATTTACTTTTCGCAAAGTATACGAAAATGACCAATGAAAATCTCCCTTCAATAGTTAATAATTAATATCTTCGAAATTCATTTATTTGTAAACTCATGTCAAAAAACATTATTCAAAAGGTTATTTTCAAAAATACTACACCTAAGGTTTTATATGATCTTTATATGAATGCAAAAAAACATTCGATGGCAACAGGTGCTATGGCAAAGATCAACATTAAAGTAGGAAGTAAATTTTCTGCACACGGTGGTTATATTACTGGTAAAAATCTCCAATTGGTAAAAGATAAATTGATTGTTCAATCATGGCGGGCGCAAGGATGGGATAAAGAAGATGTCGATTCAACATTTATACTTCGATTAGAAACTAAAGGAAAAGATGTGGTGCTGCATGTTGTTCATGCTAATCTCCCAGACAAACATGCATCCGGAATTGACAAAGGGTGGTTTGCACATTATTGGGAACCCTGGAAAAAATATCTTGCAGGTAAACCCATTGCAAAATCTCCGGCGATGTGATTTTTAATTATTGATTGGACATACAACTATATATAATACCTTTTTTGAGCTGATCACAATTAAAAAATCCTTGCTGATTAAAAATGTGAAATCTATTTCATAACAAATAATGACGGAAAAAAAAGCAGGACCCATAGGCGTATTTGATTCAGGATATGGTGGACTTACTGTATTTAAAGAGATTGTGAGGCATTTACCGAAACATGATTATATATATTTAGGCGACAATGCAAGAGTTCCCTATGGAAACCGGACTTTTGAAACTGTGTATCAATATACGCTTGAATGTGTAAATCATCTTTTTGAAATGGGCTGCAGCCTTGTTATTCTTGCCTGTAACACTGCCTCTGCTAAAGCCTTGCGTACTATTCAGCAAATCGATCTTCCAAAAGAAAAAGAATTGCGCCGTGTGTTAGGTGTGATAAGGCCGACATCTGAGATCATCGGCACATTAACCCATTCAGGACATGTGGGAATTTTTGCCACACAAGGAACAGTAGAATCACAATCTTATGTATTGGAAGTAAAAAAATTCTTCCCGGATATTAATATCTATCAGGAAGCTTGTCCAATGTGGGTGCCTTTAGTGGAGAACAATGAACATAATTCACCCGGAGCAGATTATTTTATTAAAAAACATATTGATAACCTGCTTAAGCAATCATCTTCCATTGATACCATATTGCTTGCCTGCACACATTATCCATTACTTGAAAATAAGATTCAGCATTTCCTTCCTCCTTCTATCAAACTTGTTTCACAAGGAGAAATTGTAGCTCGCAGTCTTGTCGACTATTTGAAACGCCATCCGGAAATTGATGAGTTATGCGCTAAAAATGAAATTATTTCTTTCTATACAACGGAATCAACATCCGATTTTGATAATAAGGCACAGCTATTTCTTGGGGTAAAAGTGCATTCGCGTCACCTCCCACTTTAAAGTCATTTCTGGTCCAATTTCCGGGCAATTGATGAAGAGTGATTGATTTTCATTTGCATTTTGTTATTAAATTACTTTTAAGAGGCCATTTATGTAAATTATGTAAGTATTCCAAAGGAATATATAACCCGAATTCTGGATTTTTTCTCATTTTTGCAACTTATATTTACGTCAAATCCAATCCCGGTAGCTGTTTTCAGACCACTGATAACTGATAATTAATTCCAAAAATTAAATGCGAGTTTTCTGTAGGGAAATGAAATTAATAGTTGATTAAAATATTAATGGTTTTACATAAGAAAAAAGTTTCATTTTATTTCCTGTTAAGAGTTACATTCTTATTGAGTAGTATACTTTTTTGCAATCGTACACAAGCTCAATTTAATCAATTGTGGATTCCAGACACCATCAGTGGTACCGTTTTTAATTTGTCTTTACAAGATACCTTTAAGCAATTCCTGCCAGGGCAGCAAACCATTACTGAAGCAGTAAATGGCAATTGGTGGGGACCAACACTTATTTTTAATAAAGGTGATACTGTTCATTTGAATGTATCAAACAATTTAGCCGACACTACTACTATGCATTGGCATGGTTTGCATATTCCTGCAAGAATGGATGGTGGCCCTCATCAAACTATAGCGCCAATGAATACCTGGTCGCCGGAATTTAAGGTGATGAATAATGCAGCTACCTATTGGTATCATCCGCATTTACATATGATGACGGAGCGACAAGTTACGATGGGACTTGGTGGAATGATCATTGTACGCGACAACATTGAAGCATCATTGAACTTACCTCGTAATTATGGTATTGATGATATTCCATTAGCATTAACCGACAGAAGGTTTGACAGTCTTTCCAATCAATTAGTGATGTCGCATTATGGAGATACGATGACAATTAATGGCACATTAAACCCTGAAATTACTTTGCCTGCCCAGGTAGTGCGCTTCAGAATTTTGAACGGTGCTATGGAACGCTCCTATCGTTTTGGATTTAATGATACCAGGACATTTTATATAATCACTTCGGATGGAGGTTTGTTAAATGCACCTGTGCCTGTTGTCAGATACAGTCTTGCTCCTGGTGAACGAGTTGAAATTCTTGTCAATTTAAGCGGTCAGCAAGGCCAAACTTGTGAACTCAAAGCATTCAATGGTTCCTTGCCACCCGATGTTGGAGGCAGTCAGCCCGGCAGTGGTATTTTTGCAAATCAATTAGGTGGCAGGACTTTTAACCTGTTACATATTAATGTTGGTATGCAAACCATCAATCCTGTTACTTCAATCCCCGGTATATTAACTACAAATAATTTTTGGCCTGACACTACAGCAAATGTTACAAGGCATATCATCATGTCAGATGCACCCAATTGTCCACCCGGAATGAATGGATGCGCATGGCTCGACAGTACATTATTTGATATAAATGAAATCAACCAAACAGTGTTACTTAACAATACAGAAATTTGGGAATTGCAAAACCTGTCTATTCATGCACATCCTTTTCATATACATGGTGTACAATTTAAAATATTAGATTATAATGGAACCAATGCTCCTGCCTATGAACAAGGTTGGAAAGATATTGTGATGGTTCGTTCTAATACAACAGCACGTGTAATTACCAGGTTTGAAGATTATGCTGATGATTCAATGCCCTATATGTATCATTGTCATATCATGTTTCATGAGGATTTTGGAATGATGGGACAATTCCTCGTGGTTGACTCACTCGCCTCTGTTCCACCTCCTGATATTTCTTATACAGTGAGTGACAGTGTACTTTGTATAAATGATTGCGTTCAATTTAATGCAACATCAACAACAAATGTGGATACCTGGGAATGGCATTTTCCAGGTGGAGATCCTGATACCAGCAGTTTACAAAATCCAACTGTTTGCTATCAGCAAGGTGGAATATTTGATGTTACATTAATTGCAAGTAATTCCGGTGGAAAAGACTCCATACAATCTACTGGTCGTATTAATGCAAGCAACTGTGTTGCTCCTCCTGACATTACCTATACAGTAAGTGATAGTATATTATGTTTGAATGATTGTATTCAATTTAATGCTACTTCAACAGGTAATGTTGATACCTGGGAATGGCATTTTCCCGGTGGAAATCCTGATACCAGTAGTTTACAAAATCCGGTAGTTTGTTATCAGCAAGCAGGAACATTTGATGTTTCATTAAAAGCTACAAATGCAGGAGGGCAAGACAGCATATTTGCATCAGGACAAATCAATTCGTCCAATTGTGTACTTCCACCCGACATTTCATTTTCAGCAAGTGACAGTATACTTTGCACACTTGATTGTATACAATTTACCGCAAATTCATCAACTAATGTAGATACCTGGGAATGGCATTTTACGGGTGCAACTCCAGATACAAGCAGCTTGCAAAATCCGTCGGTGTGTTATCTGCAAAGCGGAACTTATGATGTAATCTTGATTGCCTATAATGCCGGAGGACAGGACAGTATACAGGCCATGGGTCTAATTACATCCAGTATTTGCATTGGCCTCAATGATCAAAATAAGAATGATGCAGTAAAGCTATATCCAAATCCTGCCAATGATTATACATGGATTGCATATTCCGGAAAAAGCGCTTATGAACTTTATCTAACTTCATTGGATGGTAAAATGCTTTTTCAAAAAAATATTGATGCAACAACCTATCGATTGGATTTAGGTGAAATGAACTGCGGAATTTACTTTGTTAAAATTGTAACGCAGGATGGCGTTTATGTAAATAAGATTGAAAAGCAGTAATTGGATTAACTAGTTGTTTTTTTTGTTTTGTAATTTATAGACGCTGAAATTTCCTTCCTTACCTATTGATTTAGCAATGTATTTTTCAAGCACTTCATCTTGTGAAATAGATTCATCATTGGAATATAAATACTGAATACCACTATTTACTATTGATTCCAGTTTGGGACGATTATTATACATCACCTTTAGCTCCTCTTTATTTCCAAAACTATATCCTTTCTTATTCAGAAAATAAAACCATATACATCCCGACTGATCAGGAACTGCGATGCATTTGGCATTTTCAGGTATAAAATATTTCAGTCGGTTGCGCGATGTTTCATTATATAATTCATCCTGCACTTCATTATTTCTATTCATCCAGCGCGAAGGAATTACCCGAATAGCAGAAAGAACAGGCTGAGCAATCATTAAAATCAATAAAACTATTCTATATCTATCACTGATGAATTTTGCACCTGAAATCATTATCAAAATCAATAATGGAATGCATACTATCAAATAATAATTGTGTTCATCCATTTGGGAAAGCTCAATCAGGTAATATATAATGAACATAATCAACCATAAAACATAAGGTAAGACTTTGATACTGAACAAAAAATTTTCTTTAAAAATTATATATATTCCAACCAGAAAAAGAATAAATGAAGCATACCCCATCAGCAATTCAGGCATATCACTGATAAGGTTATGCCAAATGGTTTTAAATGCCAATTGTAAATTATCGACAGGTCGGAATTCAAGACCAACATCAGCTAAACCGGTTTTTGCAATGAGGTTCCTGGCATATACATACCATCCTAAAGTCAAGGAAATCACCGATAATCCACCCAAAAACACAAAACGCTTTTCATGTTTAAGCAGCCTGTATTTCACATCATTTGAAAACAGCCAAACAACCCAAATAGTTCCAGCCATCAGGAATTGAATTTTCGTCAATCCGGCCAATAACAACATACCAAATGAAATCAGGAGCCATAAATATTTTTTTTTATTCAGAAACTGGTAACCTGTTGCCAAGCTACCCAACGCCATTGTTAATGCCAGGATATCAGGTAATGCATTGAAGCCATGGTAAAAAAGTTCAGGGCTCCATGTTAAACACCATGCAGCAATACATCCTTTAAAAGTTGATCCGGTTAAATTAATTATCCACCAGTAAGCAAATAATATCCCCATTGAAAATATTAGCAGGCTCCATAAACGATTCACCCAAAAATGTTCGCCGGTGATGAAATAAATTGCAGCCAATCCGTATTCATAAGAAGGGAATTGCATTCCGGTAATACCATTTGAAATACCACGGTTGTTCACACGCGGATGAAAAACATTCATTTCCTCTTTGTAAAAATTACGTGCAACAGATAAGGTAAATGTCTGCCGCCATACATGACGACTCACGGGAGGTAAATTCAAAAAAGGTAAATGAATGGCAGCGTTTAGTAGCAACAAAAAAATAAGAAAGTAGCGTGGTAGTTTGAATATCATCTTGAAAATCGTGACTTTAAGACCTCACCTCAATCCTCTCCAAGGGGAGGAAGCTTTATGATTTTTTTTATGAAGTATAGCAACTTTTTACTGTTTGTAAAAATTGGTGGTAGTTAGCTGCAGCAGTTTGCATTTTGCATTTTGCAAAATCTAGTGGCAGTTGGCAGCAGCAGTAAGCAGAATTTAGTTTACAATTTGTAAAATATAAAGAGTTTAATTGTTCTATAATCTCAAGTCTTGATACTTGATACTTACGACTTGATGCTCAATCATAAATCTTGGCTCTTGATTCTTGGCTCCTTATTCATATCTGATTGCTACTTTGCAACATACATCACTTCCTTCACTGCTTTAATTACACGGGCAGGATTGGGAAGAAATGCCTCAATTAATGTTGGTGCATAGGGCAAGGGAACATCCCCTCCCATTACTCGCAACACCGGAGCATCAAGATAATCGAATGCTTCACGTTGTACTTTAAAAGCAACTTCCGTAGCAATAGCAGCCAATGGCCAGCTTTCTTCAACTATCACCAAACGATTTGTTTTTTTTACTGATGCAATCACTGTCGCATAATCAATTGGCCTTACTGTTCGAAGGTCAATTATTTCTGCATTGATATTTTCTTTAGCAAGTTCTTCAGCGGCGCTCAATGCGATTTTCATCATCTTGCCAAAAGAGACAATTGTTACATCTGTTCCTTCTTTTTTAATATCAGCTATACCGATTGGCATAATGTATTCGCCTTCGGGTACCATTCCTTTATCTCCATACATCTGCTCACTCTCCATAAAAATAACAGGATCATTATCACGGATAGCCGACTTCAACAATCCTTTTGCATCAGCAGGGTTTGAGGGTACAACTACTTTTAATCCCGGACAGTTGGCATACCAACTCTCAAACGCCTGGCTATGCTGGGAACTTAACATACCTGCTGAGGCAGTAGGCCCTCGAAATACGATTGGACAATTAAAATGTCCGCCACTCATACTCATCACTTTAGCGGCAGAATTGATCACCTGGTCGATGGCTACAAGGGAAAAGTTAAACGTCATGAATTCTATGATTGGACGCAATCCATTCATGGCAGCACCTACACCGATGCCGGCGAAGCCTAATTCAGCAATGGGTGTATCTATTACCCTTGAAGGTCCAAATTCATCAAGCATACCCTGACTTACCTTATAGGCGCCATTATATTGGGCAACTTCTTCTCCCATTAGAAATACGCTTTTATCAGCACGCATCTCTTCATTCATTGCTTCTCTTAAAGCTTCCCGAAACTGTAATTCTTTCATAAATTCACTTAAGTTGAATGCAAATGTAATATTTACCGTCTACAGTTAAAAACCGGGACTGAAACAAACCTTATCTATCGGCTCCATAAGGAAAAATCCGCTTCATAGTATCTAATTTGCCATCATTGCTTTTTGGAAAAACACCATGACTGGTATGTCTAATATCTTCAACAGAATAGAAGGCCGAGGGTTGTGTATCCTGAATGATACGCTGAACGACAGGAAGGTCTTTTCGCTTTAAAATGGTCAATATGATTTTTACCGGGCCCTTGCTGCCATGGCCGTCAATAATGGTAGTTCCAAAATTCCCTTTTCGCAATCCCTCCAATAAATCATCCGATTCAGTATGGGTTATTATTCGCATTACCTGAAGTCCTAATGCCAATCGTTCTTCAATTTTTATGCCCACGAAAATACCCATGCTATATCCGGCTGCATAGGCGATGAAACACAATGGGTTTTCATTATTGATATTTTTCATGATCTGGCTGATCGCCAACAACCAGATGAGTGCTTCAAAGAAGCCCATAAATGGCACGAGCTTCTTTACTGATTTGGAAAGGAAAATATTTCGAAGCGTCGCCAGCGTTACATCACTCATACGTGCCAGGAAAATCAATAACGGTAACACTACCCAGTTATACAAATCAGAATTCATAAATTCATTGCTCATCGTTCAACAGTTTTTTAACCAGCACCGGTATACCGGCTCCGGCTTTTTCATTTATTATTTTAAGATTTGCGATATAAGGAATTGGTTTTGCATTGGGATCAACAAGATATTTTGGAACATGGGTCTTTGCAAATGCAACCAGGTTTGCAGCGGGATAAACAGCAAGTGAAGTTCCGATAATCAGGAAGATGTCGGACTCACTGGTAATAAATTCCGCTTCTTCCATTGCAGGAACAGCTTCACCAAACCAAACAATATGCGGCCTTAGCTGGCTGCCTCGCTCACATCGCTGACCGACTTGAAGATCTGAACCGTCAATGTTATATATTAAATGTGGATCGACTGTACTGCGCGATTTGAGGATTTCACCGTGCAGATGCAAAACTTTAGAGGAGCCTGCCCGTTCATGCAAGTCATCTATATTTTGGGTAATAACATGCACATCAAATTTTTTCTCCAATTGAGCAATGGCCAAATGTGCTTTATTCGGAACAGCGGCCAGTACTTGTTTCCGTCGTTGATTGTAAAAATTAAGAACTAGATCAGGATCTCTTCTGAATGCTTCAGGCGTGGCTACATCTTCAATTTTGTGTTGCTCCCACAGTCCCCCGCTATCTCGAAAGGTATTGATACCACTTTCAGCACTCATTCCGGCACCTGTAAAAACTACAATTTTCTTCATCTCTTTTCCTAGTGTAAATTTGGGGATTATATTTTGGCATCTGAAGAATAATAACAATTTATTTCAACATTAATAAGTTCAAATCAAAATGTCTAAACCATGATTTATTTGATTTATAGGAAAAACATGATTAGATTCATACTAAAGTTGTTCTTCAGGAATCTATTTGAACGATTCCTTAGTGATTATCGGATAAAAGATGTTTATTTAATTGAATGAACATTAAGGGTTATTGCAAAAAGTTTCCTCCTGAATGACATCGGTGTAAATTGAAAAATGACAATAAAATAAAAGTTTGTCTTTACAAGATAGTCCAATTTTTATCCAAAGCAAACCCTCTCAAAAACTCTTTTGTCTTCATTCTTTTTTTGCCGGGCCATTGCAGCTCTTCAATGACAATAAATCCATCGGATGTCCCAATTTTAAGAAAAGTTTTTTGATCAGTGAGAAGTTGATGAGGTGTTGAAATATCAGATAATTCAAATGACGTTTCTAAAACTTTAACAGCAATAACAACATTGTCGATTTCATTTTTTAACTCAAAATAAGCACCTGGATAAGGAGATAATCCCAATACCTGATTAAAAATTGATGCCACACTATTAGAAAAATTAATCCGGCAATCTTCTTTAAATATTTTAGGGGCCGATTTTAATTCTTCACCAGGTCTGATAAAATCACTTTGTTCCTGCATGGAATATCTTTCCTGTTCAATTGCCTTCACCGTCTTCAAAACCAACGCCGCGCCTTTCTCCATCATTCTGTCATGCAACTCGCCGGCATTTTCACCTGGTATGATTGGAATCTCTTCTCTAAAAATAATACCACCGGTATCAATGGCATGTTTTAAGAAGAAAGTAGTGACACCTGTAACCTTTTCCCCATTCATCAATGCACGTTGAATGGGTGCTGCACCTCTATATTGTGGTAATAATGATCCATGCAAATTAAATGTACCAAGTTTCGGCATGCTCCATAATTCTACAGGCATCATGCGAAATGCTACTACGATTCCTAAATCAGGCTGTAGTTTCTGCATTGAATCCAAAAACAGTTTGTCTTTTAGGTTAGTCGGTTGAAATAACTGAAGGCCTTTTGAAAGCGCATATTCCTTCACTGCTGAAAAATGGATTTTCTGGCCGCGACCTGCCGGTTTATCGGGTGCCGTTACCACACCCACTACTTCAAACCCGTTTTCCACTAAAACAGCTAAGGAGGGAACTGCGAACTCAGGTGTGCCAAAAAAAAGTATGCGCATTATTTTCTGTATTGAATATCATCCAAAGTTACGATAGTTCCCATCATGCAAACACTCATCCGTTTTTTTTCAGGATGATAGCGAATCCACAACTCGAGTTTTTCGTGTTTTAATGAATCAGCAAGGTTAAGAGGTTGCAATATTGTTTCATTTTCCAGCTTCAGCAGGTAAGAACAGCCTGCCATTCCTTCCGGAAGAAAAACTTCAACTGCAACATATTTGAGCTCCTTCCAATGTTCTTCGGATAATGTATTGTTCTTTATCTGTGACTTCTTACTAGTACAACATGACGACAAAATCAATGCAAATGAAATCATCAGAAGAACAATTCTCATCCGGCTAATTCCGCAAAACCAATTCTTTTTTTCCATCGGTTACTGCGAAGATAGAAATAGCTGAACAAAGCCATCAATATCCAATACTGAATTTCAGAAAGCCAGACAACTTCAACCCTTGTAAAAAAGACTTGCGTACATAAAATAACAAAAATCAAATAGGCTGAGATATTAACAAACTCAATCATCATGGCTGCGCGTGTGTCGCCAGTTCCTGAAACAGCACTTAGGAAAATCATTCCTGTACTAAAACAAAGAGAAGCCCCACAGATAATATATATACTATCCATTGAATCTGTCATAATGGAGAAATCGGTTGTTACCAGACTCAACAAGAAATAAGGTTTGATCAATACGATGCCAATGGAAAGCAAGCTGGTTATAAATCCCATCAAACAAATGCGCCAGGTAAGTTTCATCACTTCATCACCTTTATTTTGACCAATGATATTACTGACCATGGTATTTGCTGCTTGTGAATACCCCCAGATGGGCGTCATAAGGACCATGTAAACTGTTCGTACAACATTGGAAATGGCTAATTGATGTTGGCCCATTTTCTCAATCAAAACAAAAAACAAAAACCAGGCACCCATGGAAAGGAAATTTTGCAGAACAATGGGAGCAGATAAATTGAACATCTGCTTGAAAATGGAAACTTGCAGGGAAGCAAACTTAAACAACCCGAATTGCCTTAATGGCTTGCGTATAACAGCATATCCAATTGCATACAATGCTGCAGCCGTTTCTGAGCAAGCCGATGCCAGTCCCACACCCATAATTCCCATTGCAGGAAAACCGTAATGCCCGAAGGTGAATATATATCCTAAAATAAAATTGAGAACCATCATTAAAACGGTGGTATAACCAACAATTCGTGTTTGACCAATACCAGTAAACAAACATCGCGTTGCTACCAATATCATCATGAAAAACAATCCCCAGGAACGAGCTTTTAAATAGACAACTGCTGCTGCTGCCACTTTAGCTGAGCTGATGATTTTTACAATAAAAGCGGGCATCAATGTATAACAACACACCACCATTAAGGATGCCAATGCTAACAACAATAACACACTATGATCGAAGATGCGACCAATTTCTTTGGACTTATTTTCTCCCGCCATGCGGGCAATCATTATTTGCGCACCAATGCCGATGGCAACGCCCATCATCACCAACACAAAATAAAAAACTCCCCCGATGGCTGATGCAGCGAGTTCGGTCTCTCCTACTCTTCCAACAAAAGCCGTATCAGTAAAATTAATAACAGTATTAGCCAGGCTGCTGAGCATAATGGGCCAGGATATGCGCCATACATCTGCATAACCGGTATTTACCTGTAGGGAATTATTGCTCATGATAAAACTACTTGAAAAGCTATTCTTATTGTTTAATTAAAGTTTAATTGAAAGTTGCAATTGACCACCCAAACCTAATTCAACAATTTTCTGAAGAGTAGAAATTCTTGCTTCTTTTAAATTGTTTTCAATTCTGGAAATATAGGACTTTGTGGTGCCGCACTTTTCTGCAAGCTCTTCTTGTGTAAGCCCCATTTCAAGGCGTGCATCATGAATTAATGAGCCAATTTTAAATGACTCATAACCAGCTTCAAGCTTATCTCGCTTAGCTGTACCTCGCTTTCCATATTGTTCTTCTTTGAACTGATCAAGTGTTTTCATTTTACTTTTTTTCTTTTTCATATTCTTCTTTTATTTTAACTGCTTTTTCAATTTCCTTCTTTGGTATCTTTTGAGCCTTTTTTTGAAATCCATTTGCTAACACAATTAATTTTCCCTTATCAAAAAAGCAAAATATTCTATATATATCACTACCTTGTTGAATCCTTATTTCAAATAATCCATCAGTATTCTCAATATGCTTGAGGTAAATTTCCGGCACTTTCTCCAAATCCTCTATCAGCTCTAATGTCCATATAATCTTCTCCTTAACCTTTGCGCGCTGTTTCAAAAAGAACTCCTGGAAATAATCTTTATAAAAGATTACTGTCCGATACTTATGTACTTTTTGCATACAACAAATATAAACAAGTTGTACTAAAGTACAACTTATAAGTTACAATATGCTGGTATTTAAATAGTTAAATTCGATGAAATATGTTTTTCCCAGTTGCAATTGGAACATACAAGGAAATACGCCAAACTTAATCATAACCGCTTTTATTCTGTAGCGAATAGTTGCTCATGAATAAATTGAAAACTAAAAATTCAGATTTACCTTATTTGTGAATGATGGTAAAAGAATTTTAATTGACAGAAGCAATGTGTTAAAAGCGTGTTAGTGATTCCACATTAAATTAAATCCATCAGCTGTTTTCCCAATTCATTTTAACTTTGCTTAAAATTAATAGTTATGCAAATAGAAATTCTTAAATCTAAAGTTCACCGGGTAACTGTAACCGAAGCTAATTTGAATTATGAAGGCAGCCTGACACTTGATCAAGATCTGATGGATGCAGCAAATATGATTGAAAATGAAAAGGTGCATGTCGTAAATGTAAATAATGGTGAACGATTGGTAACTTATCTTATCAATGGGAAAAGAGGCTCAGGCATTTGTTGCCTAAACGGCCCTGCAGCTAGAAAGGGTGTGGTTGGAGATATAATAATTGTAATCTCCTACGGATTGATTGATCTGAAAGAAGCAAGGGATTTTAAACCGACAATTGTTTTTCCTAAGGAGAAGAATAATCTTTAGCATGATTCACTTATTACAATCTTATCGTTTAAAAAAATATTTTGCATGACTTGTCGTTAATGATAAAAAAAAATAGTCATTTTTGAAAAATCAGGCTATTTAATAAACACCATCCTATAATGCGGAATATTCGCCTCATAAAACAATTCTCCTTCTTCCTTAAATCCTGCACGCCGGTATAAATTCATGGCTGCAACCTGTGAGTGTAGATATATTTTCTTATTCAATGGCATAACGGCATTCAAAACAGCATTCACTAAAAAACTACCGGCACCGTCTTTTCTATATTCAGGTAAAACTGCAAAACGCTCCAGCTTCACTCCTTTATCCGTCTGTCGACAGCGTGCAGTGCCAATTGGCGTCTCGTCTTTATATAATAAGTAATGCAAACTTTCTTCTTCATGCTCGTCATATTCTTCACGTGCATCAACTTTTTGTTCTATGACGAAGACTTTCTGTCGAATTGCGAATGCGATGTCGGCATATTGTTTATCGGATGATTTGAAGGATATTGTTTTAAACATGTTTTTGGTATTGGGTATCTAGTCGCAAGTATCAAGTATCAAGACTTTTGTTTGAGGTTGTTTGAAATTGTTTGAATTAATTTGGGAAATAAGCATCAAGAAAATAAATATCGACTATCTTGCTAAACCCTACTGCCTACTGCCTACTGCCTACTGCCGCTCTAAGATGTTGAATAATTAATATCACGCATAAACTACGCTTTCATTTTCAAATTTTCAAATTCTTCCTCATTTTCAAATTCTTTCTAGCACCGTTTCAATCAACTCATTCATCTTCTCATGGTATTTCTTCGAAAACTGCTGCACTACCCTATTTGCCACAATCACATTCACCGCACAGCAATGATGTCCTAGTAATTTTGCCAATCCGTACATTGCTCCTGTTTCCATTTCGAAATTGGTAATGCGGTGATTGCCGTAGCGGAAGGAACTTAGTTTTGAAATCATATCAGGTCTTGATGGTTCTAATCTTAACTGCCGCATTTGTGGAGCGTAAAAACCGGAGCATGATGCTGTGATGCCTGGTTGCATTCCTTCACCTAATCTATCAACAAGCATTTGCGAGGCGCGGGAAAGATAGGAATCGGGAAAAATGCCTTGATTTGGATAATGATTGCGGAAAGTATTGATGATGCCGGCTTCTTCATCATCATTGATGAGTTTGTAAAAATTTAACAAGCCGTCCAGTCCGAGTCCGAATGTCGAAACGACAAAAGAATCTACCGGAATATCCTCCTGGAGCGAGCCGCTGGTCCCAATACGGACAAGGTTTAGGCTGGTTTTCTGTTCTTTAATATAACGGGTCTTTAAATCAATATTGACCAGGGCATCAAGTTCGTTATATACAATGTCAATATTATCGGTACCAATCCCTGTGGAAAGCACCGTAATCCGCTTTCCTTTATAGGTTCCTGTATGTGTTACAAATTCCCTTTTCTGCTTTTTGAGTTCAATCGTGTCAAAAAAGTCACTTACCATTGAAACCCTGTCCGGGTCGCCAACGTTTATTATTTTGTCTGAAATGTCATGTGGTAGCAGGTTTAGGTGATATACACTGCCATCATTGTTAAGAATAAGTTCCGATTCGGGTATCTTTTGCATCGTCTTTTTGAATAAATTTGTAACGAAAGTAGAAACTATTGTAATATGCCATTAAGTAACCACATTGTGGTGCCAGTTGATTTTTCCGAGCAATCAAATATAGCATTAGGTCAGTCATATAATCTTGCCAGGGCCACAAATTCAGATATTACCTTGCTTTATGTAATTGACGCAACCCTTTTATCGTCAGTGTTTAACTTGTTTTCCAGTCACGAAACGCAGGAATCATTGCTTCGAACCGGCATCCAAACGAAACTGAACGAGTTAGCCATTGAGGCAAAAAAATCATCAGGCCTTGATATCCAAACACGTATTGAAAAGGGTAAAATTTATGAAGAGATAGTAAAAGTAGCCACTGAATTAGACGCCGCTTTTATCATTATGGGCACCTGTGGTGAAACTACCCTTACCAAAAAATTTATTGGGTCCAATGCCGTTAGGGTTATAAAAGAAGCACCTTGCCCGGTAATAACCATCAAAGGGAAAAATCATAATCAGGGTTGTAAGACCATTGTTCTTCCTTTGGATTTTTCGAGGGAGACGAAAGAAAAAGTAGTAAAATGTATAGACATTGCCCGTTTCTTTCAATCAGAAGTAAGGGTTATTTCTGTAATAGATACTAAGGATGAGTTCTTAATAAATAAATTAACCCGTCAGTTAGACCAGGTAGTAGAATTTATATCTTCACATCAGGTACAAGTAAAAGGAGAATTCATTGAAGGAGATAAAATTGCAGTGGAAGTGATTAATTTTGCAACACTTGTGAATGCTGACCTGATTATGATTATGACACAGCAGGAGTTGGTTTGGACGGAATATTTTATCGGAACAGCATCACAGGAAATTATCAACAATTCTGAAATCCCTGTCTGCAGCGTTCGCCCTATAGAACGCAAAGACAACCTTGAGTTTACCATTAGCTAATTTATAAAACGTATTTACCATGCAAAAGGACTTTCAAATCTCAAAAATTTTAATTCCTTACGATTTTTCTGAAACTGCAGACCTCAGCCTTGAGCATGCAGTATTTATGGCAAAATTGCTGAAAGCGGAAATCACCTTGCTTCATATTGTTGAAACGCTAACTTTTACTTCGTCGATCAGGCATTCCTTTAGTGGTTTTGAGAAAAAAGTAGAATCTGCTTCTAATGAGAAATTGCAAGAACTAGCTACCAAGTTGCATATGGAGAATGGGATAGTTGTGCA
>JANOXC010000199.1:0-1773 GCA_031418215.1 Bacteroidota bacterium | reverse complement strand
CAAATGATTTACTGGAAGAATATCACCAGCTCCTTTATTTTTCAGAGTTACCAGAATACAGAGGGATTTGATTGGAATGGCGAACATATCATGAAGGTTCTTTTTAGTTATAAGAAAAGCTGGTTCCTTTATACGCCAATGATCATTTTACCAATCATCGGTATTGTCTTCATGCATAAGATGGCAAAACCAATATTCCCTGCTATTGGAATATTTTTCATCGCTAACTTTTATTTAATCGCAAGCTGGGCAGCATGGTGGCAAGGTGGAAGTTTTGGTATGCGTTATTTTGTTGAATCGTATGCTGTGATGGCAATACCATTCGGTTTCTTTTTCAAAAAAATTGCAGAACAAAAATTTATTGTGAAAAGCATGGCGGGAGCTTTAGCAGGTTTTCTCTTGTTCCTTAATTTATTTCAGACCTGGCAATTTGAAAACTGGATGATTGATGGTTATGCCATGACAAAAGCTTATTACTGGAGAATATTCCTCAAAACAACGGTAAGTGCTGAAGACAGAAAATTATTGGAAGTTGACAGAATGGGTTTTAAGGCGGAAGAAACATTTACTAATGAAGGAGACTATTTAAAACGTAATATAGGTTTTTATAATTTTGATGAACTTAATACAACACCTGTTGATGCTGTGTTTAATGATACAACTGTTGCTGAAAGCAAGCCTAATAGTTGCAGGTTAACTAAAGATAGAATTTATTCGCCTGCATTCCGTATGCCTTTTGATGCCATTACTCAAAAAGAACATGCATGGATACGCGTTTCATTTGACTATTATGCCAATGATGCCATTAAGGAGGCGCAGCCAAGCCTTGTAATTCATTTTGATCATCACAACAGGCATACTTATAAATATAAGGGCTGGGATATTGAAAAATTATCGTTCCGCAATAATGAATGGAACCATTATAGTGTTGATTACCTGACGCCCTACCCTTTGTCGACTGATGATAATTTACAAGTATATATATACCTGCGTGGACAAAAGGAATTTAATTTTGATAATCTCCAAATCGAAGCCTTTGAAAGAAAATGGTAAACTTACTTTGCCAGTTTAACTGTTACATCATCTATAAATATCT
Source organism: Bacteroidota bacterium (assembly GCA_031418215.1). Lineage (GTDB taxonomy): Bacteria > Bacteroidota > Bacteroidia > AKYH767-A > OLB10 > JANOXC01. Next base: position 677 of record JANOXC010000199.1, on the reverse strand, counting down.
TCCCTTTATTTGGCGACCACAGGTACACTTTTATGTTCGATCCGTCAGGTGCACTTTCAGGAAGTTTTAAAAAGACAGATATTTTTTCCCATTGATTGGGTGCAGTAATAAAATTAATAATGTCAGCCGATTCATAAGCAGCACTGCCTGAAGCTGATTCAACAGAAGCTACAAGACCAGCCTTTGCATTCATATTTGTTACATACAGCCAGGCAGTAACCTGCACTGCTTTATAGCCCTTTGATTTTGCATAAGAATATTCCATTTGAAAAGTCTGACTGTACTCGGCATTTGAATCTGTTTTAGCAGAAAAATCCCCACTATGCGCCATTTCATTGGTGAGGTTCCATTCATCACGGGCCCAAAAACGGAGGTTGTCAAAATCCTGGAAATAGATACCATCATCAGCCGTTTGATTTTTATCCCCGCAGGACACTATAAACAATAAGAAAACTATGCTTAACTTCTGTAAAATATTTTTCATGGTTATATATTAATTATTTCGATCCGCAAATGTAATAAAATTAAATATCAGGTATTTTTTATCATGCCAGACAAAAAAAGTCTATCATTGTAATAATACAACAAAGTAACAGTCTGTACTTGAAAATAATTTGATTGAATAAGTTTAATGACAAGATTTTTTCACCTGATTAACAAACCTCAGCAATTGCTTT
>JANOXC010000198.1:0-11472 GCA_031418215.1 Bacteroidota bacterium | reverse complement strand
AGGCGCAGTTGTTATTGATGTTGGTATAACGCGTTTAATGTCTTCTGAAACAAAATCAGGTTACCGTTTGTCGGGCGATGTAAAATTCGATGAAGTAGCGCCTAAATGCAGCTTCATTACTCCGGTTCCCGGTGGAGTAGGACCAATGACCATAATGGCATTGATGCACAATACGCTACTGGCTTCAAGAAAAAGCATATATAATGATGCCACTTACCAGCAAGCATAAAATGAAAGATATATCAGTTCATGCGCTGCCCGTAATGGAACATTATTATACCATACAGGGAGAGGGAATTAATACCGGGAAAGCTGCTTATTTTATTAGGTTGGGTGGTTGTGATGTGGGTTGTGTTTGGTGTGACGTGAAGGAATCATGGGATGCTGAAAAACATCCTGTTCTTGCAGTTAGTTTACTGGTCGAAATGGCATTACAACATCCCGCAAGAATTGTCGTTATTACTGGTGGAGAACCTTTAATGTACAATCTTGATAATCTTTGTGAACAATTAAAACTAAATGGTTTTAGCACTTGTGTCGAAACATCAGGGGCATACAATTTATCAGGGCAATGGGATTGGGTTTGTGTTTCACCAAAAAAATTTAAAGAACCCGTTTCATCAGTTTTGAAACAGGCCAATGAATTAAAAGTAATTATTTTTAATAAAAGTGATTTTGCATGGGCTGAACAACATGCTGCATTAGTTAATGAAAAATGCAAACTCTTGTTACAGCCTGAACATAGTAGTTTTGACAAGGTAATACCATTGATTGTAGATTATGTTAAACTAAATCCACAATGGCAGATTTCTTTGCAAACGCATAAAGTAATAAATGTCCCATAAAATATCATGCTAAGAAAAACTGCTTTGAAAATATTTCAGTTTAGTCTATTTTTAATTTTACTCCCTTCAATAACATTTTCACAGAGCGATAGGTATAGCAGCAGTTCAAAAGCTGCAATCAAGAGCTATGAAAAAGGAGTTCAGGCATTTAATGCACGACAAAATGATGAGGCCCTCCGTAATTTAAGACAGGCCGCTAGCAAAGATTCAAATTTTGTGGAAGCCTATATATTAATGGCAACAATTTATGAAGAGCAAAACCAAAATTCAGAAGCTATTGAGCAATATGTTCATTCATTCTCTGTAAAACCTGATTTCTTTCCTAATAATTATTCCCGTTGTGGTAATCTTGAATTGAAGATTGGTTTATACAATGATGCACTTTCGCATTTTAATAAGTACCTCAGTTATCCTGGAATTAAGGCCGAAAAGAAAAAACAAGTTGAAAGAAGTGCTTCTAATTGCCGTTTTGCAATTGAAGCAAAGAAACATCCGGTTCCATTCGATCCCAAAAACCTTGGAGAATCGGTAAATACTAAAGATGGTGAATATTATTTTTCCTTCACTGTGGATCAGCAAACATTAATTTTTACACGCGACATTCAAGACAAGCAGTCTATGTATGGGCATCAGGAAGATTTTTTTATGAGTAAATGGCTGAATAATCAATGGTCTCCCTCAATTCATTTACCTGCCCCATTAAATTCAACGGAGAATGAAGGAGCTCCAAGTATTTCTGCCGATGGTCATGCTTTATTTTTTACAGCTTGTAACAAAGAAGATGGAAAAGGAAGTTGCGACTTATATTTATCACAATTGAAACCTGATTTAAACTGGACAAAACCAATCAATCTTGGATCTCCCATTAATACTGGTTTATTTGAATCACAACCTTCTTTTTCGTCTGATGGGAAAACTTTATATTTTACAAGGAGTGTAAAAGCTGCAACTCAAAAGGACCACACCGATATATATTATTCGGTTTTTCAGAGTGATATGACTTGGAGTGTTCCAAAGTCAATAAGTGATAAAATTAACACTTCAGGAAATGAAGAATCTGTTTTTATTCATCCTGACAACCAAACGATTTATTTCAGCTCTGATGGTTTGCCTGGAATGGGTGGATTAGATATATACATGGCAAGAAAACAACAAGATGGAAGCTGGGGCGATCCGGTCAATTTAGGTTATCCTATCAACACTTTTAATGATGAAAACAGCTTTGTTGTAAGTGCTGATGGATTACGTGCTTATTTTGCAAGCGACCGGCCGGGTGGATTTGGAAAACTTGATATATATGTATTTGATTTGTATAAAGAAGCGAGGCCGCTGCTAACCAGTTTTGTTAGAGGAAAAGTAACTGATGCGACTACAAAAATGCCATTATCAGCTAACTTTGAAATAATTGACGTGGCAACAGGAAACGTTGTGATGAGTAGTTCAACTGAAAAAACGAGTGGTGAATTTCTTGCTTGTTTACCGGCAGGAAAAACATACATGCTTAATGTAAATAAGGAATCATACCTGTTTCATAGCGAAAGTTTCGAATGTAAAAATGTGGTTGATATACAGCAAGCATATTCATTAAATATTGCATTAAAGAAACCCGCAGTGGGGGAGACGGTAGTGCTTAAAAATATATTTTTTGATGTAAATAAATATGGCCTCAAATCAGAATCATATGCTGAATTAGGCAAACTGATACAGTTTCTAAATTTAAATCCAGCCATTAAAATTGAAATAGGTGGGCATACTGACAATACCGGGGATAAAAAGAACAATCAATTATTATCTGAAAACCGCGCCAAAGCTGTTTATGATTATTTAATTGGAAAAGGCATTGTTGCAATCCGGGTATCTTATAAAGGTTATGGCGACATCGTTCCTGTTGCATCAAATGATACTGAAGAGGGGAGAGGTCAAAATCGCAGAACAGATGTTAAAATTAAATCAATGTAATTAAGTTCTCTGTAAATTATACAAAATAAAAAAGCTGCCCTATGCCCTAAAGCAGCTTTTTTATTGAAAGGTCTATTTGTTGTTCTTAGTCAGTTACAACTACTAAATATTTTGAAGCTTTCCAGAAATTTTCCGGGTCAGTTATTTCAATAGCTTTAATTTTATCATTTTCACGTTGTAATTTATAACTGCCGGTTGGGTGAGTACTAACCATTTTGGCATTTTTACCTACAACTGCAATCGTGTTTACAGCAGTATAATCAATTTGTGTAAAAGCATCTTTGTTAAAATCAGGAACCATATTCTGGCTCTTTCCCATACCTAGGAATCCACCTTGTTTGGCAATAACCTTTTTATCACGCAATTGCTTATAAGTCCCGATGGTATAATAAGCAGTATGAAGTTTGTTTATTTTATCTGCAATCTCCTGGCTTTTAGCTGCATTGTCCATTTTCATAGTATCCATAGAACCTTGCATTACTACAATAGTTCCATTTAAATTGGTAATCTGTTGATTAAGAGCTACCATATTAGCATCTTTTTCTTCAATCTGGGTATTCAACCCTTTCATAAGGCTTTCCAATTCAGCAATTTTTACATTGCTCTTCCTGATACGGCCTTGCAAATCACCTAGCTTTTTCTTATTTGATTCAATAAGATCGCGGATGGCCTGCATGCTGTTTTGAATACGAACCTTTGTATCCTGAGAAGCTTCGGCATCAGTTGGATTACTGCGCATCAGCACTTCTTCTTGCATAGTAAGACTATCAAGACTGGTTTGGATATTCATAATATCAGTCATGTAGCCATTAATTGTCGCATCTTTTGTGTCGAACATTGTCATTAAGCTGTCGCGCTCATGCATCATTCGATCAACTTCTGCTTTGTAATCGGGGCCACAGGAAACCAACATAGAAATACCTGAAAGCATTAAAACTAGTTTTTTCATTTTTTTAGCTTATTTGATTGGGTTAAGGTTGCAATATTTTGGTCAAAGATAAAACAAATTTCACCTCAACTTATGAACCGTTCGCCCATTTTTTAACATTAAGGAGTTAATAATCAATATTAAGAGACTATTAATGATTGAATTAAACAGATCTTTTTCTTGATTAGCCGTTATATGAAAAATAACAATTAGCAACTAAGTATTTGTTGTTAAGTAAGTTAAGCAAAATAAAGCATTGATTTACCTTGATAAAAAACTTGACTTTACAAGCAGTTTAATGGAAATGAAAAATTTTGCCTTCATCTCCAACGCAGAGACCTTCTTTGTCTTTAATCAATAAAACATCATTTATGGAATTAGAAGCAAAAGAAGTCACCGATTTCCAATCGCTCCCTGTATTTTCAGAATAAATAAAATCTCCGCTAAATCCGGCACAATATAAATTTATTCCATCAATTGTATGAATCGAATTAAAATGACCGCTGTTTTGTAATAGCGTATTCGCGTTGCGCAATATATGCCAGGTAATTCCCATGTCTTCACTTTGCGCAATAGCTCCGGTATAACTACAGGCTAAAGCAATATTTTGATTGATAACTAGGCTCGTCCAGAATTGATTCTTGGCGTCACTAAAGTGCCAGTCAATTCCACCATTATTTGTAAAGAGTAAAGCGCCATAGCCAACGCAAATACCATGACTATCATCAAAGAATTTGATGGATCGCATCTCATGGTCCAATGGTGTATAACTCCAACTAATTCCTTTATCTACACTTTTGCCAATAACACCTTTACCGAATTGCCATCCGCCGCAAAAAAACAACGTGCTATCATTCAAAGCTGTAATCTTAAGGAGGTCTGTTAGGTATTCCAGGGAAATAAAACCATTAAACCAAACCGGTTGCCATGTGCCGCCCTGATCATTGGAGTGAAATGCTTTAAAGTCATTGCCTACGATAAAAACATTATTACTATCAAGCCAAACCAAATCATTAATTCGTTGATTAAAATCACTATTAAAAATGCTAAAACTAATTCCTGCATCTTCAGACTTTAAAATTATTCCGTGATCATCATTTCCACCGGTTATGTATATATTATCGCTGCCATCATTTGAAATTGAACGCAAATCCATATTAGTATGGCTTGGGATTTCTGTGACCTCTAAACTAATTTTATCTTTTTTACAACTAGAGACAATTAAAAACAAAAACAAAAAAAGTAGCTGTCTCAAAGTGTGAAGAGGAATGTAAGAAATATGCACAACCACAAAACATCCAGATAGTGCCAGTAAGTGGAAAACAAATCTATGCGAGTACCTTCAAATCTATTGGAGAAATAAAGCAATGCCTTTACAGGGTCATTCCAAACATCAAATGCGCGTATAGAGATGTAAAACTGCCAGAGTAAAGCGACGCCGAGATGTAGGAAATGAAGCCCTGAAATAATATATAGAAATGCAACACTGCCAGTTGCACTCATTGATTTGGTGCTGTCATACAATTCAATCCATCCCCAGATTTGAAATGACACGAATATCAAAGTTAATGAAAGTGTAAGAAAGAAAGACAAAAGCAACTTGCCGCTATCATCATTCCTGAAAGCATTTTGAGCCAGGGTTACTGTATAACTACTTATCAGCATAACAATTGTGCTGATAATAAATGGCTTTGGTATATTAATATGAGCTACAACCGGTTCTTTTGTAAGCCACATTATATATAAAAAAGTAAGCGATAAAAAAAGAATGCTGCTACCAACTAGAGAAAAGAATAGTACGGATTTATACGGAAGAATACGCTCAATATGACTGCGTTCAATATTCGTTTCTTGCTCCCGGCCGGTTTTATTTTTTCCCATAAGGATAAGGGGTTATCCATTCAAAAATACGTCATTATTTTCAATTTTGAAACTTTATTAACAAGTAAAAAATCATGGAAATCTATTACCCTTTCAACTACGGGGTTTGTTTAGCTAAGCGCATTGAAATTATTAACTTAATTTTGGGCACTTAAAATTTAATAACGTGTCAAAAGGCAAATCAGTTAATGTAAAAAGTTCAGGCAGTAAAAAACAGCGCCCAATTATTTTAGTTACTAATGATGACGGCATTACAGCACCGGGGTTAAGGGCTTTGGCTGAAGCCATGCAGGAGTTGGGCGAAGTTGTTATAGTTGCCCCTGACAGTCCGCAATCCGGGATGGGCCATGCTATCACGATTAACAAGCCGCTCAGACTCGACAAGGTTGATGTTTTTAAAGGAATAAACGCCTGGCAAACTTCCGGCACACCTGTTGATTGCGTGAAACTGGCTGTTAACAAAGTCCTTCATCGCAAACCCGATTTATGTGTTTCGGGAATTAATCATGGATCCAATGCCTCAATAAATGTAATTTATAGCGGTACGATGTCAGCGGCAATGGAAGGGGCATTTGAAGGAATCCCATCCATTGGATTTTCGCTCTCCAATTATAGTCTTGGTGCTGATTTTTCAGCAGCCAAGCATTATGCCAAGAACATTGCGAAAAATATTCTTCGAAACGGATTAACGGACCGAACCTTGCTAAATGTGAATTTCCCTGATTTATCATTAAAAAAAATGAAAGGCATTAAAATCTGCAGGCAATCACATGCAAAATGGGATGAAAAATTTGATGAGCGATTAGATCCGAATAAAAGAAAATACTATTGGCTCACAGGTAAATTTACGAATCTGGACCATGGAAATGATACAGATGAATGGGCACTTTCAAATGGTTTTGTTTCTATTGTTCCTGTTCAATATGATTTTACCGCTCATCATGCAATACCTGATTTGCTTAACATCGACTGGAATGATTGAACGTTTGTTTAAGGATCAATTTCTAAATGGATTTATCATCGGTTTCTTTTCCATCGGACTTGAGTTTCTCGTGCTCAAAGGAATTGATTTTATCTTCAACCAACTCACTTCAATTGATCATCTCTTTTCCAATGATCGTATATCTTTGATTGTACTTGCCATAAACATTATTTTATTCCGGTTCATGATCGTTAAATGGGGACGAATTCAGTCAGGAAAGGGATTGTTTGTTTCGATTATCACGGCTGTATTGGTGTACTTTTTATTGAATAGATATTTCAAACAAATCTGATGAAACTAAAAGATCACCTGTTAGCAGGATTTATACCGGGAATGTTATTACCCCTGATTGGCGTTTATATATATTATGTATTTTTTTTTTCCTACATGGGGTTTAATTCTTTTCTTCATCATCTTGAAAAAAATAATTTAGGGTTATCCGTACTGAGCCTTGGTGTAATATTAAATCTTGCCTTGTTTTTTCTCTTTTACCAATTTGAAAAAGACCGTTCAGCCCGTGGAGTAATTGGGGCGTCATTTATCTATGCATTTATTGTAATGTATTTTAAAGTTCTTACTTGAATCAGATATTGTTAAACAGTTAAATAATTATCGTTGAAATATTATATCATAGCCGGAGAAGCTTCAGGCGACTTACATGCATCGAATTTGATGCTTGCGTTAAAAAAAGTAGATACCAATGCTGATTTCAGATGTTGGGGTGGGGATCTTATGTCTGCACAAGGTGGTAAAATTGTGAAACATTACAGGGATTTGGCTTTTATGGGCTTTTTAGAAGTCATTTCAAACCTTAAAACCATTCTGAAAAACATCGATTTTTGCAAAAAAGATTTGCAGGAGAATCGTCCTGATGTATTAATACTAGTGGATTATCCTGGTTTTAACCTGCGCATTGCTGAATTTGCACATCAAAATAATATTAAAGTCGTATATTATATATCGCCGCAAATTTGGGCATGGAAGCAGTCAAGAGTTGAAAAGATTAAACGTTTTGTTGATGAAATGCTGGTGATATTGCCATTTGAAAAAGACTTTTATAAGCAGTTTGATTACGAAGTTGATTTCGTTGGACATCCATTATTAGATGCTATTGAATCACATAAAAGTTCAGAAGAAACTTTCAGAAAAAGCAATTTTTTAAACGATAAGAAAATCATCGCATTACTGCCAGGAAGTCGAAAACAGGAAATTTCAGTCATATTACCGTTAATGCTGGAAGCTGCCGCCGATTTTAAGGATTATCAGGTCGTTATTGCGGGTGCGCCATCAGTTCCAGCTTCTTTTTATGAGCAATTCATTAAAAGAAATGAAAAACTGATTCAAAATAAAACTTATGAATTATTACAGCATACAGAAGCAGCTTTGGTGACTTCCGGAACAGCGACATTGGAAACTGCCTTATTTGGCGTGCCTCAGGTTGTTTGTTACAAAGGGAACATGTTTTCTTATTATATCGCCAGGCAGTTAATCAAGGTCAAATATATTTCGCTGGTTAACCTGATTATGGATCGGGTAATTGTAAAGGAATTAATCCAGACTGATTTAAATGTCAGGTCCCTTCAAATTGAACTTCATATTTTGTTGAATAGTGAAACGTACAGAAAAGAAATGACAGGAGCTTACATAGAATTAAAGAAAGTACTGGGCGGACCAGGAGCTTCCGAACGAGCCTCACTTATAATCATTGATAAATTCGGAAGCCACGCCATTACCTGATTTGGCCACCTTGTTGTCTTATAATTAATATTATGTTAAATAGGTTGTTTAAAAATATAGGAGCATTTAGCCCCTATACTGTTTAGCTTGATCTATTTCAATTCATCAATTGCCTTCTTCATTTCAGCTGCCTTAGGTAAATCATTTAACCGGATATACACCTGCTTCAGATTTTGCATAGTTGCAAGGTCTTTTGGATTTAACTGGTAAGCCTTTTCAAAATATGGTTTTGACTCATTAAACTTTGCATCATATTTTACTTTTAATGCATCGAATTCTTTTTGTTTACTGGCCGGCAAAGCATTGGCTTTATTAACCAATTCAGCACCTTCATTAAACAACATGGCGCCTAAGTTATAATTGGCATCAAAATGATCAGGTTTTATTTCGATGGCGCTTTTATAAGCGTCTCTGGCAATATCGGCATTTCCTATTTTATCATTCAGCACTCCTTTTGCATAATATAAATTAGCGTTTTTTGGGTCATTGGCAATAGCCTGGTCAATTTGTAAAGCAGCTTCTTTGTCTTTTCCACTTGTGAGATAAATATTTAACTCTGCAACTGCCAAATCAGCATTAGACGGAAATTTTTGTAAGCCAGATTGCAAAGTTTTCATTGCTGACGCAGTGTCTTTCATGTTTAACTGAGTCTCTGCCAACAGAGAATAGATTCTAGCTCCACCATAATTCACAGAAATAAGTTTTGAAAAGAAGTTGGCCGCTTTTTCAGGATTGTTTGATTTTTCAGCTGCTAAAGCCGCATTAAACATCGCCAAAGTATCCGTTATTTTCATATACTTTTCATTGATAATCAATACTTTCTCAAAATCACCTAAAGCATCAGTGTAGTTTTTTTCTTTATACTTATCAACGCCTTCATTATGGTATTGAGATGAAAGAATTTGCAATCTTTTAAAAACATCATCTTTATATTCTTCCCCCTTATCAAATTCCAGTGTTTTTTCATAAGAAGCAAATGCTGCATCGAGCGAACCCGGTTTTAAAGAAGTAAATTGTTCCTTTTTTGATTCATAAATGGCATGATAAATTTGACCTCTGTAATACCAGGTTTTTGCCATGGTATTCGTTGAGGAATTACCCGCGGCCTGGTCAATTGCCTCTTTTGCTTTGTCTAAATCATCATATCGCAGATAATTATAGGCCGTTTGGATAGCTGATTTTTGGGCAAAAATTGAAGTTGTGGCTAGGCAAGCAATCAGCAACAGTTTTAATCGGATCATAGCTATTAAGTTGATTTTTAATTTCTGTTCGTTACAACAATTAATTTTAAAATTAAGGTTGAGTATCCTCCCCTTCCGTTTCAGACTGGGTGTTGTTTTGATCCTCACCGGTTGAACCATTTTCACTAAACGGTGACTCATCAGTCGGAATTGTCCCTAAATTCTCATTTTCATCAATAGTCAAGACTTCCTCTACTTTCGCCACTGAAGCGATTTCATCATCATCAGCCAGTCTTATTAACCTTACGCCTTGTGTTGCCCTGCCCATCACCCGAAGATCCTTTACAGGCATCCTGATAGTTATACCAGATTTATTGATGATCATCAAGTCATCGCTATCCATCACCGTTTTAATGGCAATCAGCAACCCGGTTTTATCTGTAATATTTAAGGTTCGCACTCCTTTTCCTCCACGGTTCGTCACTCGGTAATCTTCTAGATCAGATCGTTTACCATAGCCTTTCTGAGACACAACAAGGATCGATTCTTTCTCTTTATCTACAACACAAACCATCCCAATCACTTCATCCTTTTGTGAATCAAGTTGTATGCCCCTAACTCCTGCTGCATTACGGCCCATTGGACGTACTGTACTTTCATTAAACCTGATTGCGCGTCCTGAACGGATAGCCAAAATAATTTCATTGGTACCATTGGTTAGCCTTGCTTCCAATAATTCATCACCATCATTTATGGTAATGGCATTAATTCCATTTTGACGTGGACGCGAGTATGCCTCTAAAGATGTTTTCTTTATTGTTCCAAACTTGGTGCAAAGGATGATGTAATTATTATTCAAATATGTTTCATCTTCCAGGTTCTTCACATTGATAAAGGCCTTTATTTTATCTTCAGCAGTAATACTGATCAGGTTTTGAATCGCACGACCTTTTGAAGTCTTGGTTCCTTCCGGAATTTCATACGCTTTTAACCAGTAACATTTTCCTTTTTCAGAAAACAATAATATGTAATTATGATTGGTGGCAATAAAGAGATGCTCCACAAAATCCTCATCCCTGGTAGCTGTTCCCATGGAACCTTTTCCACCACGGCTTTGAGTTCTGTATTCATCCAATGGTGTACGTTTAATATAACCCATGTGTGAAATAGTGATGACTACGGCTTCATCTTCAATCATATCTTCCATGGAAATGTCATCGGCTGCATAAACAATTTCTGTTCTGCGTTCATCGCCATATTTGGTAAGCATTTCCTGCATTTCGTCTTTCAGGATTTTCATCCTTAATACTTCATCATTTAATACTTCCTTATAGTATTCAATCATCTTCATCAAAGCGTTGAATTCTTCTTTAATCTTATCACGCTCTAATCCGGTAAGTCTTTGTAAACGAAGCTCAAGGATTGCTTTGGATTGTATCTCACTTAATGCAAAAGTTTCCATTAATCCACTCTTCGCTTCATCAGGCGTTTGGGAATTACGGATCAGGCTGATTACAGCATCCAAATGATCTAATGCTATTAACAATCCCTCTAAAATGTGTGCACGTTTTTCAGCTTCTGATAAGTCAAAACGGGTCTTTCTTATCAAAACATCATGACGGTGTTCTACATAGTGTTGAATTAGATCCTTTAAATTCAACATTACAGGTCGACCATGCACCAAAGCGATGTTATTTACGCTGAAAGAGCTTTGAAGTGAAGTGTATTTATATAGATTATTCAGTACAACGTTAGCCATGGCATCACGCTTAATCTCATAAACCACCCGGTAACCATCGCGGTCAGATTCATCCCTTATATCACTAATCCCTTCTATTTTCTTTTCATTAATAAGATCAACGGTCTTTTTAATCATTTCGGCCTTGTTGACCTGAAAAGGTACTTCAGTGACAATGATTCGCTCCCTCCCGCTATCTAACGTTTCAATAATGGCTTTGG
>JANOXC010000197.1:0-2950 GCA_031418215.1 Bacteroidota bacterium | reverse complement strand
GCATTAGACTGCTGCAAGAACTCCTCCTGTTATTTCTTCTTTTTCACTCCTGTTCAATTCTTCCTGTTCAATATCTGCACTTACACTTAATATTATTCCCAATGCCAGGCTGGTAAACCAGATGGATGTACCTCCCATACTCAACATCGGCAATGGCTGCCCTGTTACCGGAAATAAATTCACGGCTACAGCCATGTTAATCATTGCCTGGAATACAAGACTGAAAGCACAACCGATGGTTACCAATGCGGCAAACGCCCGTTCCGTCTTTCGTACAATACGAATGGCACGATAGAACAACAATATATATAACATGACGATTGTTATACCGCCAATCAATCCATATTCCTCAACAATAATTGCAAAGATGAAATCTGAATACGGGTGAGGCAGGAAATTCCTTTGTGAACTGTTGCCCGGACCTTTTCCAATTATTCCACCGGTTGCAATGGCAATCTTTGCCTGCTCTACCTGGTAATTGACTTCAGTTTTTCCACTAAAAAAGCTTTCAATACGCGTTTTCCAAGTTAAAATTCGTCCATTGTAGCCTGCAAGATCTGCGATTAGTAAAAAAAGGCAAAAAGCGACAATTACAATTCCAAATAAAGAAAATATATATTTCAAATTTATTCTGCCAATAAACATCAAAACAACGCATGTAGCAAATAACACTGCCGCTGTTGAAAAATTTGCCGGAAGAATCAAACTGCACACAATTATTACAGGCAGCATCACTGGAATAAACGCTCCTTTAAAATCTTTAATATTATCCTGTTTTTTAGAGAGTATTCTAGCTACATAAAGTATTAGAGAAAGTTTTGCAAGATCAGAGGTCTGAAACGAAAGATTTACAACCGGTAATGTCAGCCAACGGCTCGCTTCATTCAGATTCGTTCCTGATGCCAATGTTAAAATCAATAATGGAACAGTTATGAATAACGCTATTTTTGAAAGACGTGCATAAAATGTATAACGCACTATGTGAGCAAAATACATCAGTCCGAATCCAAATAACAAAATAACAAAATGCTTAAATAAATAATATTCCGTATTCCCTGATTGGTACTTATATGCCAACGTACCGGTTGAACTGTACACAGCAAGTATACTCAGGATGGAAAGAAGCATCACCACCAGCCAGATGGTGCGGTCGCCCTTGAAATAGGTATCTATCCAGTTCACTTTATTTGTATTGTAAGTTTTTACTTAATTGGTTATATATATAAATTTAAATACCATGTACATTTAAATATTACAATAATTCTATATTTTAAAGTGCTCTTACCGCTGCTTTAAACTGTCGGCCACGGTCTTCGTAGTTTTCAAATAAATCGAAGCTGGCGCAGCAGGGCGACAACAACACCACATCGCCTTTCTTACCTAATTTGTATGCTTCGCGTACAGCATCTGTGGCCGTTTCTGTCACCACGATATCAGGGATCACCGATTTAAAAGCTTCGATAATTTTGCTATTGTCTTTTCCGAGGCAGACAATTGCTCTCACATGCTTCTTCACCAGTTCAACAAGCATTGAGTAATCATTCCCTTTGTCCACACCACCGGCAATCCAAATCACGGGCTTTTGCATGCTCTCAAGCGCATACCATGTAGAGTTTACATTTGTTGCTTTGGAGTCGTTGATGAAGTCAATTCCATGTACTGTATTCACAAACTCCAGGCGGTGTTCGATATTTTCGAAATCGGCAAAACTTTCGCGCACCACATCCTTACGGATTTCCAGTGCGCGTGCCGCAATGCCCGAGGCCATTGAGTTGTAAAGATTGTGCTTGCCTTGTAAGGCCAGATCTTTTATTGACATAGTGAATTGGTTATTTAGTTGAATGGTTAATTGTTCGTTCTCCAGATATGCCGTCATCCCCTCTTTCTTATAAATTGAAAAAGGATGTACTTGCATATTTAAATTTCTTTTTGAAATTTCATTTATTGTTAATGCATCATCGGCACAATATATAAAGTGGTCCGTTCCTGTTTGATTTTGCGTAATCCGGAATTTAGAATCTATATAATTTTGCAAATTGTAATTATACCTATCGAGATGGTCAGGTGTAATGTTGGTTAAGACGCTGATGTCGGCCCTGAAATCAAACATGCCGTCTAACTGAAAACTGCTTACCTCCAAAACATAATGATCGAAATTATTTTCCGCAACCTGCATTGCAAAACTCTTTCCGATATTCCCACCTAAACCTACATTGAATCCCGCTTTTTTCAAAAGGTGATAAGTCAGCAATGTCGTAGTGGTCTTACCATTGGTTCCTGTAATGCAAATCAATTTTGCATCTGTAAAACGATACGCAAACTCCAGCTCTGAAATAACGGAAATCCCTTTTTCAGTTATTGATTTTATGATAGCTGACTGATCAGGAATTCCGGGACTCTTTATCACTTCAGTTGCAGATAGAATTTCCGCTTTCGAATGTTTCCCCGATTCAAATGGTATATTGTTATCCGTTAATATTTTTAAGTACTGCGGTTTGATTTCACCGGCATCAGATACAAATACTTCATACCCCTGCTTCCTTGCAAGCAAAGCAGCGCCCGCTCCACTTTCAGCAGCTCCTAGTATGACGATTTTTGACTGACTCATGTTCTATACAACAGATTATATATATTACCTTAACTTCAATGTAACTACACTTAATATCCCCAACATAATTCCTACAATCCAAAAACGTGTTACAATTTTTGACTCATGGTAACCTAGTTTTTGGTAATGGTGATGAATGGGTGACATTTTAAATATTCTTCTTCCTTCACCGTATTTCTTCTTCGTGTATTTGAAGTAACTGACCTGTATCATCACACTCAAATTTTCGACTAGAAATATTCCGCAGATGATGGGAATCATTAATTCCTTCCTCACCGCAAAAGCAAAAGCGGCAATCACCCCTCCTAATGCAAGGCTGCCTGTATCACCCATGAAAACCTG
>JANOXC010000196.1:0-21355 GCA_031418215.1 Bacteroidota bacterium | reverse complement strand
TTAAAATGAATCATATTGCCGTCTGACCTACTTTTGAGGTCGATTTTAATGTCATTAAATCTAAACAATGGATCATCTTAAAGACCATATTCAGGGAAGCCGTAAGCAATACGATAAAGATTCTCTTTCTGAAAGCGACCTTACTGAAATGCCTTTTGAACTATTTGGCAGATGGCTTCAAATGGCACTTGATGAGAATGTTCCGGAGCCAATTGCAATGAATCTAGCAACAGTTGATGCTACAGGAAGGCCCTCTTCTCGCATCGTTCTTTTAAGGGGATTTGATCAAAATGGTTTTGTCTTTTACACCAACTATAACAGTAGTAAAGGCAACCAGATGCACGACCAGCCTATGGTTGCACTTAACTTCTACTGGCAGGAATTGCATAAGCAAGTTAGAATAGAAGGCCATGTTATTCAGATTCCAGAGTCTATATCTGATGAGTATTTCAATAGCCGCCCCAGGGAAAGTCAGCTAGGTGCCTGGGCTTCGGCACAAAGCGAACGTTTGAATAGCCGCCTTGAACTTGAAGAAAAACTAGCCCTTATTGAGCAGAAGTATAAAGATCAGCCGGTTCCACGTCCCCCACATTGGGGAGGTTACCAGGTAATACCAAACCTGTTCGAATTCTGGCAGGGCCGTCCTGACCGTTTACATGATCGTTTTCAATATACCTTACAAAATAACAGTTGGCAATCTAACCGTTTATCTCCTTAACAATTTTCTAATTCGAAAAAGAACTGTTTCCATTTAAAAAAATCCAATGATCAGAGTATTACTGCTTATTATTATTATTCTATTAATTGATTACTATGTATTCCAGGCTATCAAAATGGTTAACCGTGGTCTTTCCTTTTCGCGTTATATATATTATGCCTATTGGGCTTTTACTGCTTTTGCGGTATGTATCATTCTTGCTTCTGCCATTTACGACTGGCAACTATGGCCTAAAGCATTTCGCACATATACATTTTCATTAATTTTCATCGTTTCATTTTCAAAACTTTTTGTGGTTATTTTTCTTTTATCAGATGATATTTTACGAGGAGTCAGGTGGGCTTGGGCAAAGATGTCTGAAACTTTATCTGCTGATAAAACTGCAAGCAATGCCCTTAATGGCCAATCAACAATAGAGCGTTATGACTTTCTTGTAAGGGCCGGACTTATCATAGGATCTATTCCGTTGTTCACCATGATTTGGGGAATGATAAACGGTGCATATGATTACCGTGTAAGGAAAGTAAAATTGACCTCACATAAATTACCTAAAATATTTGATGGCTTTCGCATTGTGCAGATATCGGATATTCATACAGGAAGTTTCCTTTCTCCGGAACATTTAAAAACAGCTGTAAAACTTATCAATGAACAAAATGCCGATGTTGTTTTATTTACCGGAGATCTCGTAAATAATAAGCATGAAGAAGCTTTGCCACACATGGAAAACTTAAAAAAAATAACGGCAAAGCATGGTGTATTTTCTACGCTCGGTAATCATGATTATGGTGATTATGTTTCCTGGGAAAGCCCTGAAGAAAAAAAACAGAATCTACTTTCATTAATCGAAATTCATAAGAGCATGGGTTGGGATATTTTAATGGACGAACACCGTATGATTGAACGGAATGGAAACCACCTGAGTTTGATTGGTGTGCAAAACTGGAGTTCTCATCTTCGCTTTCCAAAATACGGAAGTATGGAACTTGCTACAAAGGATATTCAATATGGCTCCTTCAACATTTTAATGTCTCACGACCCATCACACTGGCGGTCTGAAATTCTGGATAAATACAAAGAAGTAGACATCATGTTAGCAGGACATACACATGGCTTTCAATTCGGAATCGATATTCCTGGATTGAGATGGAGCCCTGTTCAGTATATATATAAAGAATGGGCCGGTCTTTATCAGGAAGGGAACCGGTTTTTATATGTGAACCGAGGGCTGGGATTTTTAGGCTACCCCGGACGTGTTGGAATATTACCTGAAATAACTGTAATCGATTTGCATTCTGCATGATTGCCCTACAATGAAAAAAGGTAAATTATATATCATCCCTGTTTTGCTGGGTGGAGAAAACATTTCAGATTTAATTCCGCAGGGAACAATTGATATTGCAAAAGTATTAAAGCATTTCATTGTTGAAAATGAGAAGTCGGCACGTAAGTTTTTAAAACTGGCGGGGGTGCCCAATCAAGGTGAATTACAAATAAGCGAACTCGATAAACATGATGACAATATCAATTATCAGGATTTACTTAGCGCCTCCATCGAAGGAAATGATATCGGTTTGTTAAGCGAAGCCGGAGCACCTGCCGTTGCCGATCCGGGAGCAATGGTAGTAAGAGCTGCGCATCAGTTGCAAATTCAGGTGATTCCATTAGCAGGGCCTTCCTCCATCCTAATGGCTTTAATGGCTTCCGGTCTAAATGGACAGTCTTTTTGTTTTCATGGCTACCTGCCCATTGATAAAGACGAACGATTGAAAAAAATAAAGCTGTTAGAAAAAGATGCACAAGTGCGCAATCAAACACAACTTTTTATTGAAACACCTTATCGCAATAATCAATTACTAAAGGACCTGGTGACACTTTTACCGGCTGATATGAAGTTATGTATAGCCGCCAACATTTCACTTCCTGAAGAATATATATTGACACAGCGTATTTCGAACTGGAAAAAAAAATTGCCTGATCTGCATAAGCAGCCTTGTGTTTTTTTAATTTTATAAAGACTAGTGGTGATTTTCTCAATCAAATTAACTGTCCATTTTTCTTAAATGACTCCGAAAACCTAGTTTAGCCAATCTACGCTACTTCCTTTATGAAATGTTCTCAACAAAATACATATCAATCTCCCCATTATTCTTAGCCTGAATTTTGCCGCGATGAATGCAATTGAATTTATCTTTCACCAATTCATAGGTACTGCCACTGATGTTTACTTTTCCTGCTTCACCTGATGATTCCATTCGAGAGGCAATGTTTACCGTGTCGCCCCAAATGTCGTAAGCGAATTTTCGCACTCCAACAATGCCGGCTACTACAGGTCCGGTATGGATTCCTATTCTCATCTCAAAAGTTTCTTTGCCGTCATTTTTTCTTTGCTGTAAGTGTCTGCCCATGAAATGCTGAATTTCCATTGCCGCAATTACAACATCCTTTGCATGGGTAGTATTAGAAAGTGGTAATCCTCCTGCACACATATAACTATCACCCATGGTTTTTATTTTTTCGATACCAAGCATAGCAATAATGATATCAAACTCTTTGAAACAGGCGTGTATTTCTGCAACAAGTTCCGATGGAGTAAGCTTTTCAGAAATCGCAGTAAATCCTTTAAAGTCTGTAAACATAACAGTAACCTCATCAAATTGTTTTGCAGCAGCGGTTCCATTGGATTTTAGTTCTTCTGCAACTTCTGATGGCAAAATATTCAGTAACAAAGCATCAGAGCGCTCCTTTTCTTTAAAAATAATTTCATTCTTTTCCTGAAGAGCGATGTTTGCATCCCTTTTGATGGTGAAGCGGTTGTATAATACAATCAGCAGCAATAGTAAAAGTGCCGCACCAGCCAGAAAGGAGTTCCTGAGTATTTTCTCTTTTTGAATTTGTTGTTGCGACAGCGCCTTTTCCTCTTGTTGCTTGAGCTTTTGATCGTTTATTCTTTTATTATAGTCGAACATACTCTGCATATCAGCAACTTTTTGCTTAGTGCTCCCCTTTTGAAAGTTATCCTTCGTGGCACTTAATTTATCCAGATAAAGGAAAGCTTTCTTATAATCGCCTTTAATCGAATAAGCCTTGCTTAATGTGGAGGTTGCTTCAATCAAACTTATTTCATCAAGATTTACCATTGCCATTGCATAACTTCTCTCCGCAAAATAAATCGCACTGTCTATTTTGTTTGCTTTCAAATAAACGCTTGAAATAAAAGAGTAAGGCCTGATAAGCACATTTGGATCATGGTTCCTTTGAATATCATCAATTGATTTATTTAAATAATAAAAAGCTGAATCCAGATCTCCTTTTTTAAGAAACAATTTACCAAGGTACATATAACACTCATCCAGCCTGAACTGGCTTTTCATTTCCTCATAATCCTGAATTGCTACCGTGAAATATTTTCTGGCACTCAAAAAACTGTCTGTTTCCAAATAGGATAATGCAATTAAATATTTGGCGGTAGGCTCATCTTTATAGGTCAATGAGATTTTAAAATTCTTAACAGCATCTTCAAAATATTGTAAAATGTAACTGATTAATCCCAATTGAAGATAACATTTTGAAATTCCATTTTTTTTATTTAGTGCTTCGTAAATCGAAAGACTTTCCAAAAAACAGGGCGTTGCTTTATCATAACTATTGGTTTCCGACAAATAATACTTTCCTTGGGTATATAAAGCGTCTGCAAGTCCGGGTGCATATGACAATTTCCTGGAAAGTTGAATAGCACTTTCCGCTATTACTTTCAAACTATCCTTCCCAAGTTGCATTCCCATTTCCATGTATTTTAATGCCAACTGATTTAACAAATCAACTTTTGCAGGGCTTTCTTTTGCAACAGTTAATAATTGGGATAAAGAATCCAGGATTTTTTGATCCTTGTCAGAAGAAAAACAAGGTGATGAAATTAAAAGCAGCAGTAAAAACAATACTCTTTTTCTCATAAATAATTGTTTGACAATAAAATTACCGATTGCAAGATAAGCAAATTTCATTCTACTATTTCACGGCAGATCTGGAAATAAAAACTTTCAAATCAATATTATTTTTTACAAAAGTTTCGCCATATCAAGTCAACTAAAGTTATTATGATATTATTTGACAAAAAAAACAATCCACGCTTTATGGAACATATTCATTTTGCAGTGAGGTAGACAAAAACAATTTCTAAATTCTATTCTTAAAAATAAAAAGCTAACCAATTTGTTATTGATACAATTATTTCACTTTTTTCAATTGCACATCATAAATTATTGTTGAATTTGGTTTAATAGGGCCATATCCTTGCACACCATAAGCTAACCGGCTCGGAATAACTAAACGCGATCTCCCGCCTTCCTTCATCAGCGAAATCCCTTCTTCCCAGGCCTTGAGCATTGTTCCATCACCCATTTTGAATTTCAAAGGACCCGAATTTTTGCTAGTTGCATCAAACAGTTCACCGGTTAAAAAAGTACCGGTATATTCAATTACAACGGAATCACCTACCTGTGGCATTTCGCCTTTACCTTCCACAAAAGATATATATACCATACCACTTGGTCTGGCACTTACCAACAGATTGTTCTCTGCAAGGTATTTTCTTATTGCAAAATCTTCATCCTTTGCATTAACAGGCTGATCTTTTGAATTAATTGATTGAGAATTGGCAGGCGTTTGTATTTTATTCAACCTAACTTCAAATCGCAACTTTTCACCTTTATGAATATATACAGGTCGTGGTGCATGAAAAACTTTTTCATACAATGAATCGGCAGGCATTAAAAAAGAAGCACTATCCCCTTCACCCAGCATTGCTAAGGCCTCTTCAATGCCACCTTTAAAGGAGGGTCTGATAAGCTCAATAGCAAACCGATCGCCCATTGATTTAGAGTCAAATAAAATTGAATCTTTGGCATTTTTATAAATAAGATGCATGAATAATATATCACCAATTTTGGCTTTAGGTTTGCCATAAGACTCATGAATGGTGTAATGCAATCCAGATTCTGTTACTAAAAATCCGTCGCGTTTACAGGAGTCTGCTGTAAACAGTATTAATGAAATAATTATTAATGAATGAATGGATTTAATTTTTTTCATAATCATATATATATTCAATTCAACCACTATTGAACTTTAAGAAGGGTAACGTGATAAACAAGTGTTTGATTATTGCCAACCTTATTGCCATCACCGGTTAATCCATAAGCAAGATAGGAAGGAATAATAAATATTGCTTTACTACCTTCTTTCATCTTTACCAATCCTTCCTGCAATCCGGAAGGCTCATCACTTTGCCCAAGGATAAACTGCAAGACTCCGGAACTATCGGAGCTGTAACAATAATCACCATTTAAAAAATCAACCCTGTATTTTAGGGTGACATTGGATTGAAAAGCAGCCGGTCTACCCCGGCCAGAATCAAGCAGCATATAATGTAAGCCCGTTTTTGTAGCCTCCATTTTATATCCGTAACGTAAAATATAATCTTCAATCTGCTCTTGCTCATCATTCACCATTGCCTTGTTGATGGCCATCAATTCTTCCTGATTTAACGGCTTACTTGCAGTTCCATTGTTGGAATTGTTATGACAAGAAACGACACTTAAATAAAGCAATACATATATCAGTAAAAAACGAAAAGAGATTTTCAAGCCCGCAATACCATTATTACCCTTTTTTTCTATATATAAATTCAAGAAGGTCCTGTTTTTTTTCATAGATACTATCAATCGTTAATTTTTCGTATCACTGAAAACATCTTTATACAGTGGTAAAAGATCCCTGAATTTTTTAACAGTATCATCCAAAGAAAGACTGCTTCGTCCGCCTGCAGCATTCTTATGTCCGCCGCCTTCAAAATGCTTTTCTGCAATTTCCTTCACTGAGTACCCTGACTTTGAACGAAAAGACATCTTTACCACACCATCGCGCTCACTGAATAGTACACCCATTTTTATTCCTTTAATGCTTAAAGCGTAATTGACAATGCCTTCCAAATCGCCGGGCTGGTGTTTGTATTGATCCATCTCCGCTTTTGAAATAGCAAAATAAGCTGCATGAAACTCAGGCAATACAACCAATTTATCTTTTAAGCAATATCCCAGAAAATGCAAACGCATCTCTGAATAACTGTCATATATATAATCCTGGATTCTTGTATGATTGGCTCCGGCAGCGAGCAAGCCTGCTACCACATTGTGCGTATCTGAACTTACATTATCGAAACGAAAACTACCGGTGTCGGTCATGATTCCGGTGTACAGACACTCAGCAATATCCTTGTCGATCAAATGCTGATCTCCAAATGCTAAAATAAAATGATACACAATTTCTGCCGTAGCACAGGATTTGGGGAATGAAAAAGTGTACTTGCAAAATTGCAATGGGTCAAGGTGATGATCAATTAATATTTTGGGGACTGTTGAATCACTCAAAAGGCTTGTCATCCGCTCTACCCTTTTCGGATCATTAAAATCAAGGCAAAAAACCAATTCTGCAGCTGCAAAAGCCGTTTGGGCCGCTTTTGGCGTTTTGATAAAATCAATCACTTCAACACTACCTTTCATCCACGCAAGGAAATCAGGGAACTCACTGGGAGAAACCATGGTAACCTGATGGCCTTTTTTTTGAAGATAGTTGAGCAAACCAAGCGAAGACCCCAAGGCATCGCCATCGGGTTTATGGTGTGTGGTTATGACAATATTCTTTGGAGTGGAGAGAATTTGCTGTAATTCCAGCAATTCATCGGCAGGAAAGTGGGGAATCATTCGATATAATTGGCTGTCAAAAGTAAACGATTTACTTTTGCCGTCCATTTAAAAAACAAATATGACAACGAACAGAACCTTTACCATGTTAAAACCTGATGCCGTCGCTAATGGCCACATCGGGGCAATTTTGAACCACATTACCGCTGATGGCTTTAAAATTATTGCAATGAAATATATGCGTCTGACCCCTGAAACAGCCGGTCAGTTTTATGAAATTCATAAAGAAAGACCATTTTACAAAGACCTTGTGAGTTACATGTCATCAGGACCTATTGTTGCCGTGATTCTTGAAAAAGACAATGCTGTGGAGAGTTTCCGGAAGATCATTGGCGCTACTGATCCAACAAAAGCGGAGAAAGGAACCATCCGAAATCTTTATGCTAAGAGTATCGAAGCCAATGCTGTACACGGTTCTGACAGCGATGTCAATGCCGCAATTGAAGGAAACTTTTTCTTCTCCAGCCTGGAAAGATTCTGATTTAATTATATTGTAGGTGCGAGGCTCCGCCTCGTATCTCTTTATTATCAGGCATCCTGCCTGTGTAACGAATTTTGAAATGCAGGCAGGATGCGTGATAATAAAATACCACCCCAAGTAGTCGTGGCGCTTACAAAATAAATTATAGAAACTGTATATCCTTTATTGCATCCCATTCCAGCGCTTCATTGAGGGCTTTGAGGATTTCTTCACGCTTATAAGTAAGTTCCTGACGGAGAACAGAGGAATTGAGGCGAATGGTTAAGACTGATTTATTAAAAACGAGGCTGTCTGTCTTGCCCGCAATCATCTTTCCCATAATGCGCTCCCACTGCTCATTGATACGCACCTCATTAAGACCTTCACGCAAACGGTAAGAATTAATCAGTTCATTGATCACTTCCTTTAATGACTGTTGATTAGAGGCCCTTGACATAAGGCGAAGGTCACCAATTTCCACCAATCGATTGTTGGTAAATGCAAAAAATACAGTATGACTTGAGAATGAATCCTTTTATTTTTGACCAATGCCATTTGTAACCTTAACTACCGACTGGGGCCTGCGCGATCAACACGTGGCAGTGCTCAAGGGTTTGCTTTTTTCGAAAGTGAAAGGATTACAGATCATTGATATATCACACGATATTCAGCCTTACAACATTGCACAGGCAGCGTATATTTTTACCAATGCGTACAAGAATTTTCCTGAAGGAACTATTCACTTTATTGGTGTCAGCACATTTCATTCACCGGGATCAGAATTGATTGCTTTGAAAAAAGAAGGATTTGCATTCACCGGCATGAATGATGGATTTTTCTCACTTGTTTTTGAAGAGCAGCCGGTTGACATGGTATCCATCAAGCCATCCGGTGAGACATTCACAGCGTATGACATTCCTGCCATTGTTAAAAGCATTGCGCATTTAGCCAATGGAAAAAACATTTATGAATTGGGAAGCCGTCCTGATGAATTTATTCAGTGCAGTGGCTTCAGACCCGTTCTTGAAGAAGATGTGATTCGCGGAATAGTTTTATATATTGATGAATTCGGCAATGCAATCACCAACATCGACCGTAAACTTTTTGATAAGCAGCGCGGCGAAAGAAAATTTGAAATCAATGCAAGAAGGCAAAAATACATCATCAGCGAATTGAATAACAGCTATGCTGAAGTTGTAAAAGGAGATATATTAGCTTTATTCAACAATGCCGGTTACCTTGAGATTGCCATCAACCAATCGAGTGCTGCTGCTTTGCTCGGGTTGAAAAATAATGATACTATCAGGATTGATTTTATTGGGTAAACAATCAACGAATACGAATCTGTACAATTTACGAATGAAGATTTATAAATGTTTTGTAACTTGGTTCTTGCCTCTTAAGTAATACCAATCAAAACACCTGCTGCGATAATGAATCTGGCAGCGCAGGTCGGTTTTGAAGTTTGGGAATCTTTACATCTGTTTTTGATAATGCCACCCTCCATTCTCGCTGTTTTGATCCCGGTTCAATAGGCACTTTTTCCAGTTTGATTTTCTCTTCTGTGTCAGAGCCTACTTCTTTGAAATAAATTGTCGCACGGTTGCCTGCAATTTCCTCTGAAAGGATTTCAATTTTTGCTGTGGAAATTGTTGGTTTTACATTTTCCAACTCTTCTATACGACTTAGCTGCTGCAACATTTTAGCAGTTTCTTTTGTGCCGTATTTAGCAGCTTCCTCAAAATCATGTTTTTGAAATGCTGCGATGAACTTTTCTGCAACAGGTCGCGGTGGTTCGTTTTTACTGCAGGAGTTAAGTAATATCAATATATAAAGCCAATTACATTTCTGATGTTTTTTCATTTGATATGATTTTATTAATAAATGGTATGCCTTTTAAATTAATGATTTCTAATACCCGTATTTTCTAATTCTTCACTATGAAAAACAAGAAAACACTCAATATTATTTTTGCAACAAACGGCTTCTTGTCATTCAGGAGGAAACTTTTTTCAACCTACCTTAACGATTATTAAAAGCATCTTATCGCTTGCTTACCAATAACAACTTTTGCAGAGTTCAAATAGATTCCTCCTGAATGACAATAAGAGTAATGCTACTTTGCTGAGTATGATAACGAGCAATCATCAATTTATATTTTTCATTCAATCATTGAGATCATTGTAAGATCAACTTTATAATTATGACTTTGATATATTTGTTTACAAGCAGTATTGATATAAAGGTTATCGGGAGCAAAATATTCCAGTCCCGCAATCTTGGTAGTAGGAAATGAAATATTTGACGATTTGAACAATGATTTCGCTATCCACTCCGTACAATATAAACTATTGTCAGTTTTCAAATCAAAATCACTATCGAAAGGTAATGGATGTGTTATTGAAGCATTAATAATATTGTCAAGGTTTTTCTCTTCTTGTTGGTTGATATCAAAACGATAAACTGCAAAGGCATTGCATTTACCACGATCCACAAAGTCTTTCAGTTCTTCCAACTTTAATCCCTTGCCATTGTCTTGGTCAATGTAATGACAAACCCAGATTTTACCGCCACGGATGCGGATAAAACCGGCATGTGAATATTTTTTTTCTGTTTGTGAGAGGTTCCTGAAAAAAGTTCCTATCAGCCCTTTACTGTCGCGTAAAATAACATCACCGCTATGTAAATTTGTGGAAACAGTAACCGATGAATTTGAAAAGCTAATGTCATCAGGTGTAAATGATGAGCTTACAGTAAGAAATACTGCACTCAAAATAAAATACCTGATGTATTGCAGTTTCATGTTTACATTCTTTCAGGAACTTTTATTCCAAGTAATGCCATCGACTTTTTAAGAATTGCAGCGGCTTGATAGGATAACATTAATCTGAACAAAGTTATTTCCGGTTGCTGCGCATCAACCACAGCATGATCATGGTAAAAACCGTTAAACGTCTTTGCCAGTT
Source organism: Bacteroidota bacterium (assembly GCA_031418215.1). Classification (GTDB taxonomy): domain Bacteria; phylum Bacteroidota; class Bacteroidia; order AKYH767-A; family OLB10; genus JANOXC01. The sequence goes on along the minus strand of JANOXC010000196.1, from coordinate 10,450 downwards.
CATAAGCATAATTGGCAATCAGGGCTGGACTATATCTTTCAGCTGCTTCCGAAACAGTCTCCGGATAACGCAGCATTACTTTAATCAAATCACGTTCTTTCTCTTCTGTATTTTTATATAAAGACGGATCAAAATCAATAAATTTTTTAAAGTCAGGACTTTGTTCACCCTTGCGAATCAGCGAACGGATGCGCGCATAGGTATATTGTATAAACGGACCGGTATGTCCGTTGAAGTCAATGGACTCGGCAGGATTAAACAACATTCGTTTTTCCGGATCCACTTTCAGAATAAAATATTTTAATGCGCCAAGTCCAATCGTCTGATAAAGTTCTTCGGCTTCTGCTGAATTAACATCTTCAATCTTTCCCAGCTCCATCGTAATCTTCCTCGCTTCATTTATCATTTCCTGCATCAACTCATCAGCATCTACAACGGTTCCTTCACGCGATTTCATTTTGCCACTTGGTAAATCTACCATGTTGTAAGCCAAATGATGCAGTCCGTCCCACCAGGGGTATCCCAGTTTTTTCATGGCAGCACGCAATACCTTGAAGTGATATTCCTGCTCATTACCCACAACATAAATCAATTTACTGAAATGCGTTTCACGGTAACGAACAGTGGCCGTTCCCAAATCCTGAGTTATATATACTGATGTTCCATCGGCACGCAATAACACTTTGTGATCCAATCCTTCTTCCGTTAAATCAATCCAAACAGAGCCATCCTCTTTTTTATAAAAGACACCTTTCTCTAATCCTTCTTTAACAATTTCCTTTCCCAGCAAATAGGTTTCCGACTCATAATAGGTCTTGTCAAAATCAACACCCAACATTTTATAGCTAACTGCAAATCCATCGTACACCCAATTATTCATTGTTGTCCATAGCGCAATGGTTTCCGGATCACCAGCTTCCCATTTCTGCAACATTTGTTGCGCTTCGATAATTACCGGAGCATTCTTCTTTGCATCTTCCGCTGAGCTACCGCTGTTTACTAAATCTGCTATTTCCGCTTTATATATTTTATCAAACTCCACATAGTATTTCCCAACAAAATGATCCCCTTTCAATCCACTACTCTCCGGTGTTTCCCCATTTCCCTTTTTTAGCCAAGCCAACATACTCTTGCAAATGTGGATACCACGGTCATTCACGAGATTTACTTTTCTCACGTGATTACCGGTTGCCTTTAATATCTCAGCAACGGAGAAGCCAATCAGGTTATTCCTAACATGACCTAAGTGAAGCGGTTTATTGGTATTAGGTGATGAATACTCCACCAAAACAGGTGCATGAACAAAGGAAGAGTCAGCCACAACGTAACCAAAATCAGGAGCAGTACACTGATCACTGAAAAGGGAAAGCCAGGCATCGGTCTTCACTACAATATTTAGAAATCCTTTTACTACATTGTAACCATTTACTTCAGCGCAATGACTTGTGAGGAACTCCCCTATTTCATCAGCAATAACTTCAGGTGATTTTCCAGCTTGTTTCGCAAGGTTGAAAACAACAACAGTCAGGTCACCATCAAACTCTTTTTTGGTAGGCTGTAATTGAATCGTACTGGTGTCAATATTTTGCCTGTACAGATTTAACATTGCTTCGGCAACAGACAATTTTATTTCGGAGGCAAAAAGCATTTATTTATTCGCTATTAAAATGGTTAAATATATTTTTCAGTGTGAAACTGTGAAATATTAAGCAATCTGGCTAACCACACGTTGTAAAATCTCAAAGGTATTTTCCGCCATCAGGTTTTCTTTATCGAGCGTTGGATTTACTTCTGCAATTTCAAAGCAGCAGACTTTTTCATTTTGAATAAGCCGTACACATAAACTGCCTGCTTCCTTTTCCGTAATACCATTGCGAACCGGTGTTCCTGTTCCTTTGGAAATGGAGGAATCCATGCTATCAACATCAAAAGAAACATAAATTAACTGGCAGTGATTCAAATGAGCCAATGCATCACGGGCTATTTTCTCTACGCCGTTGCGCTTCACATCATTCGTGGTAAACATCCGGACCTTATGCTTTTTCAGTAAGAAAGTCTCCTCCGGTTCAACATCACGCACACCAATGTAAACGAGGTCGCCATAGTTAATTTTAGGGGAGACCCCACCTATCTTCTTCAAGCGATTCCAAAGATCTAAGGTGTCTTTATCAGGTTTATTCATTCTATTGGCACTATTGTCTTCTGCTAAAGAAACAGCGATCGGCATGCCATGAACATTGCCTGTTGGTGTTGTAAAAGGAGAGTGGATATCGGCATGGGCATCAATCCAGATAACGCCAAGACGTTGTTTAGGGTAGGCCAACCTGATGCCGGCTATTGTCCCACCAGAAGTACTATGATCACCGGCCAGGACAATTGGGAACTCCTTGGCTTTCAATGAATCACCAATTATTTTGACCAATCGCTCATAGATATTCAATATTCCACGTAGTCTTTTTGCATACAACCCACCAGTCGATTCAAATAAGAGATGGTTTTCTGTCTTCACTTCTACAGATGGAATTCTGGAAAAGAGGTTGCTTCCGTAATCGAGTGCGGCAATTTTAATAGCATCGGGTCCAAGGCTGGCGCCACGTGTTCCTGCACCAATCTCCGATTTTACTTCTATAAATTTGATCTTTTTCAGCATAGATTTCTAAGAATTTACCGACAATAATTATAGATGATTTACTACGAATTTATGATTAAGCCTGTTAAAGTGCCCCCGTTTACTAGAAATAAGACCCTAATCAGTCTTTGATTTCAATAACTAAAGCTTGAATATTTAATCCAACTTACTTACTTTCGCTAAAAATAGCACAAGTAACTCACTTACATTTACAAATGAAGAACAGATACGTTGATTTAATTGAACAAACCTTTGAATTCCCGCAAGACGGGTTTGAGGTAAAAGATAATGGCTTGCATTTCAATGGTGTACCCCTAATGGACGTTATTGAGCAATATGGAACACCATTAAAGATAAGCTACCTTCCAAAGATCAGTTCACAGATTAATATAGCCAAACGACTTTTTAATGTGGCCATGGCAAAGGCCGATTACAAAGGTAATTATTTATACTGTTTTTGCACGAAAGCCTCACACTTCGAATTTGTATTGCATGAAGCATTGAAGAATGACATACACCTGGAAACAAGTTCGGCTTTTGATATCACCATCATTAAAAAACTTTACATGGATGGTATGATTGATAAGAGTATATATATTCTTTGCAATGGTTTTAAACGCGAAAATTATATTGAAGGGATTGTTGATTTATGGAAAGATGGTTTCGTCAATGTTATTCCAATTCTTGACAATATCCAGGAACTGCCACTTTATGAAAAATTGTATACCAAGAAAATTCAGGTTGGCATTCGTATCGCTTCTGAAGAAGAGCCCAATGCTGAGTTTTACACTTCACGATTAGGTATTCGTGCAGCTGAGTTACTTGATTATTACAAAAACAATATTCAAAACAATAAGAATGTTGAATTGAAAATGCTGCATTTCTTTATTAATACCGGCATCAAAGACACTGCCTATTACTGGAGTGAATTGAACCGCAACATTAATATATATTGTGAATTGAAAAAGATTTGTCCTGACCTCGAACATCTCGACATTGGCGGCGGCTTTCCTATCCGTACTAAGTTAGATTTTAATTACGATTATCAATATATGGCTGATGAAATCATACGCCAGATAAAATCTACCTGCGAACAGAGAGAAGTAGAAGAACCGAATATTTTTACTGAATTCGGAAGTTTTACAGTTGGTGAAAGCGGCGCAGTATTATTTTCTATTGTAGGAATTAAAAAACAAAATGATAATGAAGTGTGGAACATGATTGACAGTTCCTTTATTACGACATTACCTGATACCTGGGGAATTAAACAACGGTTCATTTTGCTGGCCATCAATAACTGGGAAAAAGATTATCAGCGAGTCAACCTTGGTGGTATGACCTGTGATGGCGATGATTATTATATCATGGAATCAGTACGAAATCGTGTATTCTTACCTAAGGTTGAGAATGGCGGTGAAACACAATACCTGGGCTTCTTCCATACCGGCGCTTACCAGGAAAGTATTGGCGGTTATGGTGGTATTCAGCATTGTTTACTCCCAGCCCCTAAGCATGTTCTTATCGACAGAGATGAAGATGGGGAATATACTACCAGACTTTTTGCTAAGGAACAAAGTGCGAAGAGTATGATGAAGATTTTAGGGTATTAAAAAAAGACATAAGAATTAAGAACCAAGACATAAGAATAATATTTTCTTGCCTCTTGATTCTTGGCTCTAATCTAACGAATCAACAAGTTGCGCCAATCCAAGATATATATAATCCATCGTTTCATCCTTATGACCATTGCGGGATTTTTTATCATCAATAAAAACAGTGACCATTCCAAGATTTCTTCCGAAATCCATATCACCAGGACTATTACCCACCATAATGGTTTTTGAAAAGTTGATTTCCGGATATTTTTCCTTTGCTTTCAACGCCATTCCCGGCCTGGGTTTACGATTTGCACTGTGACGATCAGCATCAATACAATAAAAAATATCATCGATCCTTCCACCTTCCTTTTTGATTACTCCTATCATCTGATCGTGTAAGGCCATTAATTCTGCCTCAGTCATAACGCCAATTCCAACACCACGTTGATTGGTGATAATGATAATTCGCTTAAAAAACTTAGCAAGAGCAGCTAAAGATTGCAGTACACCCGGTTCAAAATGAAAATCATCCCACTTTCTGACATAATCACCGGGTAATTCCTTATTAATTACACCATCCCTGTCGAGAAACAATGTCCAGGTGTTATCAATTTTCATGAAAACAACTGCTTAAAATCCGTTTGTGCTTGTTCATAATCTTCAGGAATACCAATGTCTATGAAATAGTCATCATATGAAAAACCATACATGGGTATCGTGCTAAAGTGCTTCTCCATATAACTCTTTTCCATTGAAAATTTCATTGGCCAATCCATCTCCAAAAAACAAGGTCTGTTCACTATATATATTCCGGCATTGATGGTTCCCTCCTTCATTTCCTGCTTCTCTTGAAAGGCAGTGATCCTTCGTTGGCTATCTACTGATACAGTACCATACCTGTTAAAATTGTGCATTGGTTTCAGGGCAATGGAAAACTTTGAGCAATGGTGATTGTGATGATGGTAAAAGAAATTATAATCAATGTTAAAAAACGAATCGCCGTTGATGATCATCACTTCATCGGTGGTGCATTTTTTTAATGCAAAAGCAATGGCACCACCTGTACCCAATGGCTCGTTTTCAACTACAAATGAAATATTCTTCTTTGAATGTTTTTCCTTTACGAATGCTTCAACCTTCTCGTGCAAATAACCGGTAGATAAAACTATATGATTAATACGATGCCGGCTTGCATTCTCTAATATATAATGCAGAAAAGGTTTATTGTTTACCGGCGCAAGTACTTTGGGAATATCGCTGACCACCGATTGTAATCGTGTACCCAGTCCGCCGGCAAGAATGATGCATTCTTTTAGCACAATTGTTTCAGGTTTAAAGTTTCAGGTTTAAAGTTGTTTGAAATGGATTTATGCATAACCATTAATTGTCATTCTGAACAAGCCCCGAGTACTTGGGGCGTAAGTGAAGAATCTTTGGATTTTACTCATATAAAATTTGATGTTGCTCAAGATGCTATATTCTTTAAGTATAATTGATAGATGCTTAGTCCCTCAGCATGACAAAACAGAATGTAAATTGCAAATTGAAATCCTGAAGGCAATTGGAAACCACTTTTTCTCCGAACTCCGATCTATTTACTCCAAACTATTTACTGAACAATTGCTCTTCAATCAACAGGCAAATAATATGTCCGATCATAATGTGTGATTCCTGAATCCTTGGTGTATCGGTGCTTGGTACTTTTATAATATAATTACAAAGATCGCGCATCTTTCCTCCTGTTTCACCTGTTAATCCAACAGTGATCATTCCTGCTTTTTTTGCTTCTTCAATTGCTAATATTATATTCTTGGAATTTCCTGAAGTGCTGATACCGAACAATACATCACCTTTTTTTCCAATCCCTTTCACCATCCTTGAATAAACAACATCAAATGAATAGTCGTTGGCAACTGCCGTTAAATAAGAGGAGTTAACATGCAATGCCTCGGCAGGAAGTGGTTCGCGATCTGAATAAAATCTTCCGGAAAGCTCTGCTGCAATATGCTGTGCATCGGCAGCACTGCCCCCATTGCCGCAGAATAATACTTTGTTGCCATTTTTGAAGGATTGTGCCGTAGCTTCGGCAATCTTCCGCAGCGTATCAATCATTGATACATCATCATAGATTTTTTGCTTTGTATCGATAGATGCCTTAATAATGGCTTTTATTTTTTCATTCATAAGTTTTTGTACTATATATTAACTGCAATAGCTTACTGGATACTCAAGGAACGTTGAGTACTATGGTTTCATTAAATGGTCCAACTTGTCAATCCGCTTTTAGTGAAGCTGTATTTCTTGAATTCTCCTCCGAATTTGCTGAGTGCTTCCATCACCTTGTATTTAGTATTTCCCGGACAATAGAATATCATAAAGCCTCCACCCCCGGCACCGGATATTTTACCACCTGAGGCCCCGGCCAATTTTGCAGCAGCATAAATATCATCCATCAACGTGTTACTGATTCCTGAAGCCATGTCCTTCTTATTTTTAAAACCAATGTCAAGGATATTCCCTAAAGCATCTATACTCCCTTTTAACAAAGCTTCTTTCATCATTATCGATTGTTCCTTCAGGTTATTCATGGCCTCAATGGATTTCTCGTTTTTATCAACAACATTTTTACTTTGCTCTTCAATAATGGCGGAAGAAAATCGGCTTGTTGCAGTATAATATAATAACAGATTGTTTTCAAGTTCGTTCAGGTAATGCTGCTTTATCCGCAATGGATTTACAATCACTTTATCACCGGCTGAAAACTCCATGTAGTTTACACCACCAAATGTTGCAGCATACTGATCTTGTCTTCCTCCTGCCTGATTTAAATCTTCCCGTTCGATGCTGTAGGCAAGGTGCGCAATATCATATTCACCCAAAGGCAAACGCAACCATTCCACAAAAGCTCCCAATGCTGCAACTACCAGTGTAGATGAAGTTCCCAAACCGGAACCTGGAGGCACATCAACATAAGTTGTTAACTTAAAAGACAATGGTTTCTTAACAAAATCTCTAATGACCCGATTATATATACCGGCAAGTAATTCCAACTTACCGTTTACGGGCAATTGCATAGCAGCATCAAAAGTTTCAATGACGCCTTTATCAAAAGCCTGGAAAATTATTTTACCGTCAGTTGTAGGTTCAATAGTTGCTGACGCATACAGTGAAATGGAGGCATTTAAAATAGCTCCGCCGTATATATCAGAATAAGGACTTACATCCGTTCCGCCACCGGCTAAACCAATTCTTAATGGTGCTTTACTTCTAATAATCATTGTCGTACAAAGTTATTTTAAAGTTTGAGAATACCGGATGTCATTGTACTCCATTGAAATTTCTTTTTTTCTTCCTGTACTTCAGAAAGCATCAATTTTGAATAGTTTCCCTCAAAAAATCGCAATATGGCGGATGCTATTTCAACAGGATCTCTATTTACTACAAAGCCTGTCTTGCCATCATGTACTATTTCTGGTAGTCCCCCAACATCTGTTACGACCATTGGCTTTTCAAAATGATAAGCGATTTGAGAAATCCCACTTTGGGTAGCGGCACGATAAGGTTGTACCACTAAATCTGCTGCGCAGAAATAATATTTAACTTCCTTGTCGTCGATAAAATCTGTTTTTAAAATCAACCTTTCGCTAATATTATGTTTTTCAATCAATGCATGATATGGTGCCGCATCTTCATAAAACTCCCCTGCCACAATCAGTTTTATTTTTGTATTAATAAACCTATCGTCAGCCATTGCTTGAAATAAAAGATCTAATCCTTTATACTTTCTAATGAATCCGAAGAATAATATATATTGATATTCGGGATTGATTTTCAAACGATGGCAAGCTTCATCCCTATTTACAATGTCACCGAAATTATCGTAAACAGGATGAGCAATCATTACCGCAGGCTTGTTTTTTACAAATTGAAAAAGGTCATTCAATACATGATTCGACATTGTGACAAAACCATCGCAAGCGGTTAAAAAATATTTTATCAGCGATTTGTCGAAAACCCGCCTCTCATGAGGAATTACATTATCAAGGATACCAATTATTTTCGTTTTATTATTCCGTTTCGCAAATCGTGCGATGGTTCCCAGGCATGGTGCCATAAATGGAATCCAGAATCTAATAATTATTAAATCCGGTTCCAGGAATTTCAATTCCCTGCCAACCTTTATCCAGTTGATTGGGTTGATGGAATTAACTTTTATCTTGATATGCAAATTTGCCGGAGCGGGGTCGCTGCTATATTGCGTTTTTCCGGGAAAAAGAAAAGAAGGATATTGCAATGAAAAGGTATAAATAATTACGTCATGACCTTCTTTAACGAACTCGAGAGCCAGTCGCTCATTAAATGTTGTAATACCACCTCCGCGTAAGGGATATGCAGAACCAAGAATGATAATCCGCTTCAAACGATATTGATTTTCTTTTCTACAAGGTAATGATTGCGTTCTGAGGAATTTCGAGCCAGCAATTCACTGACGAATCCCGCTAAAAACATTTGTGTACCTATGATCATACAAGTTAGAGACAAATAAAATGAAGGACGATCGGTCAACTGTCGTGCTTCCATATTATGGGTTACCATATAAAGCTTACTGAGACCAAGGTAGCCGATAAAAAAGAAACCTACCATAAAAACAAGGGTTCCTATTGTTCCAAATAAATGCATGGGTCGTTTTCCGAAACGCGACACAAACATGATGGATAATAAATCGAGGAAACCATTGATAAAGCGTTCCAAACCAAACTTAGTGGTACCATATTTCCGTTCGCGGTGTTCAACTACCTTTTCTCCTATTTTGGTAAATCCAGCCCAATTAGCAATTACAGGAATGTAACGATGCATTTCACCATATACTTCGATGCTTTTAACTACATCAGACCTGTATGCCTTTAGTCCACAGTTAAAATCATGCAGGTTTTTTACGCCAGACATTTTTTTAGTAATCCAATTGAAAAATTTACTTGGAATCGTTTTACTGATTGGATCATGTCGTACTTTCTTCCATCCGGAAACAAGGTCCATTCCATCAACCGTTATCATTTTGTATAAGCCGGGTATTTCCTCCGGACTATCCTGCAAGTCGGCATCCATGGTAATAATTACGTTGCCTAAGGTTGCTTGAAAGCCCGTCTGCAAAGCAGCTGATTTGCCATAATTCCTTCTGAATTTAATTCCTTTGATACAATTGTTCTGTTTCGACAATTCTTCAATCACCAACCACGATTTATCCTTGCTGCCATCATCCACTAAAATCACTTCATATGTATAATTGTTCGCTAGCATTACTTTTTCAATCCAAGAAACGAGTTCAGGAAGAGAAGCGTCTTCATTAAATAAGGGAACCACAATTGAAATATCCGTCATATAATCTCTGGGTGGTTACGTTTTAAAAATGCTGCAGTGATCAGACTGATAATTACTCCCCCAAAAAATTTATATAAAAAGTCTGTCATCGCTATGGATTTTAATGTTGTATTCTTCATCTCCTCAATACTTTGTTCATACACCGAATCCCCCACAACTGATCTAATCATACCCTCGGTTTGTTCAAGGTCTGCAAGCATCAACGCTTTAAAATTATCAAGTAAAGTGGCGTCAATTAATGTTCCGAATATATAAATAAGTAATGCATAAAGTAAGCCTCCACTCATTGCTGTAAGCAAGCCTGTTCTAAAAGCTGAAGTAAAAGATATAAATCCGCCACATTCATAGTCTCGAAATCGCTTAGTAGCGATTACAATAAATGTTGGTGGTATCCAGACAGCAAGCCAAGAACCAGGGCCCAGGGGATTAATGCCCATTTTATAAAGAATCACAAAGATGGCAAAACAACTCAGGCCACTCATGGCACCGAAATTTACTGCTGTTTTAAAAGGCGAAGGTTGCATAAGCGCACGAAATTAGTTGAATTTTCTTTATTGAAGTGACTAAGTGATAAAGTGACTAAGTAGTTTTTAAAGACGTTTTTAAAAAGTGGATTTCAGCTTTAAATAGATTGAAGTCAATTGAATTTGTTTTTATTTTAATTGCCTTTTATTCAATCGTCAAATCGTCAAATCCCTTAAACGCCCAATCGCTTATTCCCCTAATTGCCTAATCGCTTATTCGCCTAATTGCTTATTCCCCCAATTGCCCAATCGCTTAATCGCCTAATTGCTTATTCCCCCAATAGCTTAATCGCTTAATAGCCTAATTGCTTATTCACCCA
>JANOXC010000195.1:0-3323 GCA_031418215.1 Bacteroidota bacterium | reverse complement strand
CCAGTCAGCTGCTTTCTCGTGATTCAATTCAATGGTTGCAGGGTTCGTAATAGGATTATACGAACCAATACGCTCAATGAAACGTCCATCTCTCGGAGCACGACCATCCGCCACCACAATATGGAAGAAAGGGCGACCCTTCTTTCCATGACGTTGTAATCTGATTTTTACGGGCATTTTTTTATGTTTTTTTAGTTTATCCCCCCAGTCTCCAAATGGGGGGTGCAAAGAAAGAAAAAATCCTTTAATGTAAAAAGTTTTTTATAGACGAATTAATTGACCGTTGATGCCAATGCTCGAGATTGTGATAAGCCACCAACAGGGTAATTAATTAACTGTTTGTTAGTTACTTATATCTTAATTAATCATTAAAAGCACTTGAAGCGCTGTGCACATACGACAACAAAGATCTAAATGAAGGGTGCAGTAATGCTAGAATTCCGAACTTCCTATTTTAAACTCTGAACTCCGAACTCCGAACTCCTGACTCCCAACCAACTAAACGTGCCCTTGCGCCAGCATAGCATCAGCCACTTTTACAAAACCGCCAATATTTGCGCCTTTCACATAGTTGACCATGCCATTGGATTCCTTACCATATTTCACACAAGTAGCATGAATGCTTTTCATGATATTATGTAATCGCTCATCCACTTCTTCACGTGTCCAGCTTAACCTTAATGAATTCTGACTCATCTCTAATCCTGATACAGCCACACCGCCTGCATTTGATGCTTTGCCGGGAGCAAATAAAATTTTATGATGTTGAAAAGCTTCAACAGCCTCAGGGGTACAAGGCATATTGGCTCCTTCAGCCACACAAATACAGCCGTTTTTAGCTAGTAATTGTGCATCTTTTCCATTCAACTCATTTTGTGTTGCACAGGGTAATGCCACATCGCACTTAACACCCCATGGTGTTTTACCGGCAACAAATTCACACTTAAATTTTGTCGCATAATCTTTTATCCGGCCACGTTTTACATTTTTTAACTCCATGATGTAAGCCAGCTTTTTTGAATCGATGCCGTTCTTATCATATATATAGCCATCGCTGTCGCTAAGTGTAAGCACAGTGCCACCCATTTGAATTACTTTTTCAGCAGCATACTGCGCTACATTTCCTGAACCGCTGATTACAACTTTTTTTCCTTTGATAGAGTTTTTTTGTGAGTTCATCATTTCCTCTGCAAAATACACACAGCCATATCCTGTTGCCTCAGGACGAATCAAACTACCGCCAAATTGAATGCCCTTACCCGTTAAAACACCTGTAAATTCAAGACGAAGACGTTTATATTGCCCGAATAGAAAACCAACTTCACGTCCACCAACGCCAATATCACCTGCCGGCACGTCAATATCAGCTCCGATATGCTTACCTAACTCAGTCATAAAACTTTGGCAAAAACGCATTACTTCATTATCTGATTTTCCCTTTGGATCAAAATCACTTCCTCCTTTGCCACCGCCCATTGGAAGCGTTGTAAGGCTGTTTTTAAAAACCTGTTCAAAGGCCAGAAATTTTAAAATTCCCAAATAAACACTGGGGTGAAAACGCAATCCGCCTTTGTATGGCCCAATTGCACTGCTCATTTGAATACGAAATCCACGGTTTACCTGAAATTCCCCTTTGTCGTCGATCCACGGCACACGAAACATAATCACTCGCTCCGGTTCTGCAATACGCTCCAATATCTTGGCTTTCTTATAAACAGGGTGCTGCTCAATAAAAGGGATTACGCTTTCGGCAACTTCAAAAACAGCCTGGTGAAATTCGGGTTCCCCGGGATTCTTTGCAATGATTTTTTGCATGAAAGATTCCAGTGCTGCATTGGGTTTGCTCATAGAGCCATTTGTTTTGGGTTTCGATAGGGTCTTTGTAGCCATTTGATTTGTTTTGGATCAGGAATAATTTGTTGTTTTATTAAGCTAAAGGAAATCAAGGTGTAAATAAAGCGAAAAAATATTTTAAGACAAAGGGGATTTGACCAATTCATTTTTCTCAAACAGCATCAATAGAGAGGAAGGCACATTGATCTGTATTTGAATTTACTGAAAAACAGGCAGGTTTGATATATATGATTAACACTTTTTTCAGCCTGATCTTTAGTATTTATTTATTTTAATAAGATGTAAGATAGCTGTAAGTTTTTGGAATTAATGATTTACTGATTTTGTTTTCTGCCATTATCATTGTCAGGTAATCATTCATGTAATCATTTAATAAACCCTGCCTATGGTTTAAAAAAATCAAATCAAACAGCTCTTAAGCCTGCACAACGTAAGCGTGTGCAGGCTTTTATTTTTCAAGACCAAATTACAAGAATTTCATGTTCTCCAATTCCTGAAATAGCACTTTTTAAGGCGAATGTTGAAAACACATAAACCTTTTTCAACAATTACGATTAAGCCTTTCCGAATACCTAATTTTGTGACGCTTTTCAACCTGCAATCATGAAATTTTCTCACTTACACGTACATACACAGTTTTCACTCCTGGATGGCGCTGCCGGGATTCCCGATCTCTATAAAAAGGCGGTTAGTGAAAAGATGCCTGCCATTGCTATTACCGACCATGGAAATATGTTTGGCGTGTTCAAATTTGTGGCTGAAGCAGCAAAACATAATACGGCTGAAAATCCCAATACCATTAAGCCAATCGTAGGGTGTGAGTTTTATGTAGTCGAAAACCGTCACCGTCAGCAATTTACAAAAGATGATAAGGATATCCGCTATCACCAGTTATTGCTTGCCAAGGACGCTGAAGGCTATAGCAACCTGGTTAAGTTATGTTCATTGGGATTTATTGAAGGACTTTATGGCAAGTACCCAAGAGTCGACAAAGAGTTAATATTGAAGTATCATAAAGGGCTTATTGCGACTACCTGCTGCCTGGGAGCATCGGTACCAAAAACCATTCTTAAGCATGGTGAAAAAGCAGGCGAGGAGGAGTTCAAATGGTGGCTGGACCTCTTTGGCGAAGACTATTACATTGAATTACAACGCCACGACATCCCCGAACAAAATAAAGTAAATGAAGTTTTATTGGGGTTTGCTTTAAAATATGGGGTAAAAGTCATTGCTTCCAACGACTCTCATTATGTGAATGTGGAGGATTATAATGCCCACGACATTTTATTGTGCATTAACACCGGTGAAAAGCAAAGTACAGAAAAGTTTAAGGAGAGTGATGAAGATCAGTCGGTACGCGGAAAACGATTTGCGTTTTTTAATGATCAATTTTATTTTAAGTCAACCGATGAGATGTCAAAACTATTTAGCGACATCCCTCAGGCAATTGATAATACCAATGAAATAGT
>JANOXC010000194.1:0-6074 GCA_031418215.1 Bacteroidota bacterium | reverse complement strand
GAAAAGAGACCGTTGCTGGCTCGCACACACGCGCAACCTGCATCACCAACATTACTTGGTAAGGAGATCTATATATTCCATCATCGTATTACATCACAATTGGAGTTAATGAAGGCTATTCCATACTCTGCCAAGTTCGGCGGTGCTACAGGAAATTTTAATGCACACCATGCTGCATATCCCGAAATTGACTGGATCACCTTTGCCGATCAGTTTATTAGTCGTCTTGGGTTGAATCGCTCACCCTACACAACGCAGATTGAACATTACGATAACATGGCCGCATTGTTTGACGCTATGAAACGTATTAATACAATACTCATTGATCTTTGCCGCGATTGCTGGACATACATCTCTATGAATTTCTTCACACAGAAAGTAGTGAAGGACGAGGTAGGTTCATCGGCAATGCCACACAAAGTAAATCCCATTGATTTCGAAAATGCAGAGGGAAATTTAGGAATGTCGAATTCGCTTTTAGAATATATGTCGGCCAAGCTTCCTATTTCCCGTCTGCAACGTGACCTTACCGACTCTACCGTATTAAGAAATATCGGTGTTCCTTTTGCGCATACGTTGATTGCATGCAAATCGCTTTTAAAAGGATTGGATAAATTGACGGTGAATGAAAAAGAAATTCATGCTGATCTGGATGATAACTGGGCCGTGATTGCAGAAGCTATTCAAACTATTTTACGAAAGGAAGGATCTCCGAATCCTTATGAGCTTCTAAAAGAATTAACGCGTACAGGAAAAAAAATAGACAAGGCAGCCATGCATCAATTCATCAATGGATTGGATGTGAATACTGATTTGAAAAAACAATTGCTGGCGATTACGCCTGCGAATTATACGGGAATATATAAAGCTTTTTAGTTGGGAGTTCGGAGAAAAGAGTATTGGGTATTGGGTATTGGGCATAATTTTAATTGAAAAAATAATTATTTAAAATCAAAATCGAACTCTTGCAAATAAATAATGGCTTTAAAATCTTAACGAATTTAGTCTCAATACTAAATATTCAGTACCAGGTACTACTTCACTCCCAGCCGGAAGCAAGCACATCTGCAAGATGCATCACCTTTAATGATTTTTGTTGCTTGTGTAAAATGCCCTGCAAATGCATGAGGCATAAATAATCAGTTGAGATAATAACCTGCGCTTCTGTATTCTCTGCATTCTTTATTTTTTGTTCGCCGAGGTCAACAGCAATGGATTCAAATTTTTGTGGAAGACCTCCTCCGGCTCCGCAACATAATTCTGTATCTGCCATTTCTGTTAGTTTCAAACCACGCACCTTTTGCAAAAGTGTTCTTGGCGCATCTTTGATTTTTAACTCACGCAAAGCACTGCAGGAATCGTGATAAGTTGCGGTGATGTCGAGTTTTGCGCCAATGTCCGTCACATTTAAAACTGTTACCAGAAATTCAGAAAATTCAATCACATTTTTTTGCACTGATTTATATTCATTGTGCAATGCGGCATTGTGAAACAAAGAGACATAATGATTTTTAATCATTGCTGTACAAGAAGCCGAAGGACAAACAATATAACGGTCATTCTGAAATTCATGGATAAGCTTCTCACCTACTTCCTTGGATTGATCCCAATAACCATCAAGATATGCTGGTTGTCCGCAACAGGTTTGGTCAGGATGATAATTTACGCCACATCCTAAACGCTCCAATACCTTAACCATATTAGCCGCTGTTTCAGGATAAAACTGGTCCATGTAGCAGGGGATGAAAATATCTACGATCATTAATTTATTCTTCTGATTTTTTCCAGGAAAGATGGGGCGAATTTATACAAAATAATCAATTTACTCTACTATGCTACTAATCAATGATTAGTTTACCAGAGTATTGATTACCGCTAGTAGTTAGTTTTATGAAATAAATGCCGCATGGTTGATTTAAACGAATCTTATTTGAAAAATCAGAAGATGTTGAGATATTATTTTCTGAATATACTTTTTCGCCCAACAAATTATATATATTAATTTCTCCATTACTAATCTGTTTTCCAATCGAAATTGTAAAAACATCACTTTGATTTAATGGATTGGGATAAATTCTTAAGCTTAAGTTTTCTTTAATTCTTTCGTTTATTCCTGATAATATCCCGTTGTTCACTAATACGCCACTAAGCTTTGTTGCTGCAAATAAACCGGATCCGTTTTTGACAAGGCCAGATATTGGATATAGCCCTGATAATCCAGAATTTATTGACGACCATGTAAGTCCTGTATCTGAAGAATAAAAAATACCGCCACCATAAGTACCTGCAAAAATTCCTGAATTATCCATTAGAAGTGTACTGGCGCCATAACCAAGCAATCCATTACCAATGTTAATCCATGTTTTACCTGTGTCTTTTGATAAGCTTAACCCATATGTATAACCAACATATATATCAGTGCCATCCACTAAAAAATTATAAAAATCTATATTATTTTGGGGCCACGCAAGATTAGTAGGTGTCCAGGAAAAGCCAGAATCATTTGAAACATAAACATCATCTCCATATAAAGCTGCAAAAATATTTGTTCCTATTGCTGCAATTGCCAAAATATCAGCATTAGGAGGTAATCCATTATTCATTGGTACCCATGTATTGCCAGAATCGTTAGAAATATAAACTCCATCCCATGTTCCCAAGTATAAATTTGCGCCATCAACAGCCAGTGATTGACATGCTGAAGATATTAAACTGTTATTAGTTGCAATCCATGTTTTACCAGTGTCTGAAGAATAAAATACACCATCATCGCCATTTGCAATGTAGACTTTTGAAATATTAATGACAATTGCCGGGATATACTGGTTCAATAAACCATTATTAATTGATGTCCACTTATTACCGTTATCATTGGATAAAAATATCCCTCCACCCCACGTTGACGCAAAAAGATTTGTTCCAAGAGCAGACAAAGCAAAAACGTCAGAACGGACAGGTAAGCCATTATTTGCATTAAACCAGAAATTCGAATTGAAATCAGATGTAAATATCCCACCACCAGCACTTTCCATAATTACCTTTGTGCCTAATTCAGCTACAATATAATCATATGCGTAAGGCACATTATAATTAATATTCATCCATGTGTTTCCTGAATCCATTGATAAAAAAAGGCCTTCAAAGATTGTACTTACATAAAGATGTGTTCCTGATACTGAAGATGAACTAGTAGCAAAAGACGGCAAGCCATTATTTACTGCAGTCCACGAATTTGCGGAATCTTTAGATAAAAAAACACCATTTCCATTTGTAACAGCAAAAATGCAATTGCCTATTGACGATAATGAAAAAATAACCCCGCTGGTTAAACCATTATTAACAGGATTCCATGTGTGGCCGGAATCTGCAGACATTAGAACACCATTTCCATTTGTACCAGCATACAGATTAGTGCCAATCGAAATTAAAGTTTCAACTCCAAGACTGTTGACATAGAGCCAATTTGCTCCGCTATCCGTTGATTTAAATAGCCCAACTCCCGAAACTCCTGCAAACAGACATGAGCCTATAGATGTCATAGAAATTCTACCATTCCAGGAAGTCAGCCCATTATTAATTGAAGTCCATGAATTGCATGTATCAATTGATTTATAAAACCCCTGAGAAGTACTAATAAAAATACCTGAATCCATACAATATATATGACTCACCTGCAAGCCATTTGGATTTAATCCATTGTTTTTTGCAATCCAGGTACTACCTGAATCAGCAGATAAATAAACCCCATCAAAAAAACTACCGGCCAGCAAATAGGAACCATAAGCTACTATTGAACTGAATCTGCCTCCTTCCGGACCATTCGTTTGAACCCATTGAGCATTTGAAGTATATGAAAGAACCAGTAAAGAACAAATGAATAGAAATTTTTTCATGATAATATGATTTAAGTATAGCCATTTTATACCTTTATTAAGAAATCACATTGACTATAATTAATATATCAAAAGTAAATAAAGTTAATCTCTTTTACCAATCATATTTACGAGTTTGCAATTACAGTTTTCAAATTACTCTTATCTATTGCTTTTCTCAATAGCACCAACCCCACAATAAAAAACACAATCAATACAACGATGGAGTTGCGCATGCTTCCGGTAAATTCATTGATATAAGCGAAAGCGAAGGTTCCAAGAACAGTTCCGAGCTTATCACAGACATCATAAAAACTAAAATAAGAAGCGTGATCAATTGTTTCAGGCAACAATTTCGAATAAGTTGAACGTGACAAGGCTTGCACTCCACCCATCACCATTCCGACAACAGCGGCAAGCCCGATAAACATATTCTGTTCATTCACACCAAAACGCTTGTCGCAGAACCAGGCACCGATACAGATGAAGATCCAGATGAAGATGGCAATTTTCAGTGCTTTGATGTTGCCAAAACGTTTACTCAAACGAGAGAATAAGGTCGCACCTGCAATACCTACAAACTGAATGATGAGGATGATAATAATTAAGATGGATGAATCTAGTTTTAATTCACTGGTGCCGAATAGCGTTGCTACAAACATCACTGTTTGTGTTCCCATGTTGTAAAAGAAGAAGGATGCTAAAAAACTTTTCAATCGGGGAGTATGCTTTAATTCACTCCACACCTTTTGCAACTCCAGGTATCCTTTTGAAAAAATATTTCCGGTTGGCTTTCTGTTGAATGGATTATCAGGTAAATATTTAAAAGTGATCTGTGCAAAACCAAACCACCAAACTCCCACCAATAAAAATCCCAATCGTGTTGCAAAACCACTTTCAATGTTGCCATACCATTGCGGACACATAATCATCGTCAATGAAAAAATCAATAATAACGAACTACCAATATATCCCATGGAAAATCCTTGTGCACTGACTTTGTCCTGGTCGGCCGGTTCTGCTATCTCCGGAAGAAATGCATTGTAGAACACAATACTGCCTGCCCATCCAATTGCTGCTAACAAACTTCCAAATACACCAATATATAAAGTGTCGAGTCCTTTGAAAAAGAATAGTGCTGAACAGGATATTGCACCCATCGTGCTGAAGAAAAACATGAATTTCTTTTTCTTGCCGCTGTAATCTGCCATCGATGATAACAAAGGTGAGAGCGCGGCAATAATTAAAAAGGCAAGAGAGATGGTATAGGTTTGTAAAGAATCACTGTTGAACGTCCTTCCTAAAAACACAACGTCCTTTGAAGTTTCAGTGGTGGTAACAGCATTAAAATAAATAGGGAACAATGCAGAGGTAATAACGAGTGAATAGGAAGAGTTGGCCCAGTCAAACATGGTCCATGCACGGATTACTTTTTTATTTCCTTTTTCCAGTTGGCTCACAGGGTGCTAAAAGTAAACTCTTTTTTGATACATCACAAATAGTAATTTTAGAAATTGTTAAAAGCATATCATGTTAAATTTTGTCATGCAGAACGCAAGTGAAGCATCTCTGGATTATCCTTCTCAGAATATAGCTGTTATGCAACAGGAATCTCTTATTCATGATGATCGTGAGATCCTTCGCTGACGCTCTGGAGGTCAACAGAAATTTGAAATCAATTTGTCCAAACCACATTAACATTAATCCCTGCACCTGTTGTTGAATCTGTCATCACAAATAGATCAGGAAAATAAAGGGATTCGCGGAAATAATCAGCGGGACGAAATTTATAAATACCGAGTGTATCATCTTCTAAATTGCCTAAATCATAATCCAGAAAATAAACTGTAAAGTAGCCATCAAAATCAGTGATGCCCACCATAGGGCTAATGGGGTATTGTGTACTTAACACATTTGGGTCGTGGGCATATCCTGCACTTCCTGTCAATTCTATTCCTGCTGAATTGAATATTTTAAAATAAAGATCAGGATTTGTTTCACCGGGTTCCGGATCCCATGTCGATCCATTTGGCTGATGATTGGCAACACCTCCATTCACCTGGTAAATTTTTAACTTAAGATAAGGCGACACATTAACATTGTTTACAGCCCCTCCTTGTCCTTTATCACTTTTAGCATTGGCATACACTTTATAAATTCCCTGTTTCAAATAAGTATGTGTAATGTTGATCCCCTCTCCTG
>JANOXC010000193.1:0-25561 GCA_031418215.1 Bacteroidota bacterium | reverse complement strand
ATAATAAGCTTCTGTAGTTGGAGAAAAAAGGCTGGAATAGGCTTCATCCCAATCCAAACCGGAACTCATCATCAACAAATGTCGAACGGTGATCTTTGCCAAATCACCTTCTTTAAATTCAGGAATAAAATCGGCAACAGGTTCATCCAGACTTTTTATTTTTCCTTCGTCAACAGCAATTCCGGTCAATATGCCGACAATGCTCTTGGCCATTGAAAATGAATTGGAGATGGAAGAGTCGCTGTATGTTTCCCAGTATTTTTCAAATAACAAGGAATCGTTTTTTATAATTACAAAAGCCACACTTTTATATTTCTCAAGCGAATCCATAAGGTATTGTGGCATTACTTTCTTCTGATATAATGCATGAAAAGGCCATTCAATTCCTTCTCCAATAGGAACCTTACGTTGCGTGAAAATATCATTATCATCTATATCAACAAAATTATAGACAAGTGCTTTGTATACATATGATTTTCCACTAAATAAAATATATATATTAAACAGGATCAATAATACACCAATGCTGTAAGCGATTCCTTTTAAAACTTTTTTCATAATTGAGCAGTTTCTTCTTTAAAGGCTGGCACTGCAGCAATGATTTCACAATTAAAAACCATAACAAAGTAATGTTTCACTTTATCTTTCACTTCCTGCATATCAAGCGTTCTTCCCAGTTCTTGTTGCATTGATGTTACTGTTTTATCAGTAATTCCACAGGGAACGATGTGATTAAAATAGGAAAGATCAGTATTGATGTTTAAGGCGAATCCATGCATAGTAACCCATCGGCTGCAACGAACACCGTAAGCACATATTTTTCTTGCGAGAACAGGATCATCTTCATCCAGCCACACGCCGGTTTGACCTTTTGTTCGTCCGCCACGAATGCCATAATCAGCCAGCATTAATATTACTGCTTCTTCCAGGTAGCGTAGATAGAGATGAATATCATTGAAGAAAAAATCCAGGTCAAGAATGGGGTAACCTACTAATTGTCCGGGGCCATGATAGGTAATATCGCCACCACGGTTAATTCGATAATAGGTGGCATTAATTTTATCCAGGAACTTATCATTGATCAATAAATGTTTTTCATGCCCACTTTTTCCTAAAGTATATACATGAGGATGTTCGCAAAAAAGCAAGTGATGTTGAGCAGAAATTTGAGCATCAGAAGAAAGTTCCCGGTTCTGCATTTTTCTTTCCACTGCTTCATTGAGCAAATGCTCCTGCAAGTTCCAGCATTCCCTGAAATCGATATTTCCTAAATCGTGAAACTGTACTTGCTGCATACCTATTAATTAATTCGAAATAATTTGCTAAATGTTTATGAAATTGATTCAACCTTGTAGTTTAAATTTTCTTCACATCGGGACATACGATTCTTTGTTTACACTCAGAATGACAAAGTTGATGATGTTATTCAGGCATGTTCTTCAACGATTGATTTTTCCACCCAATCGCCATTTTGTTTGATAAGATCTATGAGGGCGTCAACAGCTTTTGCACTTTCAATACTGCGTGTCACTACCTCTTTGCCTTTATATAAAGTGATCTTACCGGGACCTGATCCCACATACCCATAATCGGCATCAGCCATTTCGCCGGGGCCATTTACTATACATCCCATGATGGCAATCTTCACTCCTTTTAAATGATCGGTCCTGTTACGGATTTTTGCCGTTGTTTCTTGCAGATCAAATAATGTTCGTCCGCAGCTGGGGCAACTGATATATTCTGTTTTTGAAATACGTTGACGACAAGCTTGCAATATTCCGAATGATAAACGGTTAATTGTTTGTGAGGATGAAATCTTATCTGCATTAATCCACAACCCATCACCAAATCCATCAAGCAGCAGTCCGCCAATATCGGTAGATGCATGCAATTGCAATTGTTCCTCCGTTATTGACTGATAATTACGTTTAACAATAACAGGAAATCTTAATCTCAAATGACACAATTCTATAAACATTCTCCGCATCGCTGCCATGGAACGTTCATTGGTTGTTTCCATCACTAAAACAATGGGCTCTTTTCTTACTGACAGTGATTGGATGAATGAGCCGGAAATAAAATCATCATTTATTAAGACAAAATTCAAAGCATCGGAAATAATTTCTGAATGGAGAAACTCTTGTACTTTAAATAATGGAAATAATTGCTTTTGTGATTTCCGCTCTTTCCATAAAGCATTATTATATATTATTCCAAGGGTGCCCGGAATTTCAAAATCTACAGATTGATCTGCAGTATATATATAATCACTGGCTTGATCGCTGAGGCTCCATTTGTCAAGGGTAACTTTATAATTGTATCCTGCACTGAAAAATGCTGCCGGTGTTATTTTACTTAAATGACTAAGATCTGTAATCACCCTGGGTACCTGGTGTCCGCCAATGTTCGTTACCGAAATTGTTTCACGACGGTGATAGGCATAAGGAGAATAAGGTAATTCCGTAGTAATATTTTGAATAGGTTGATGCTGATTGTTGTGCTTGTAACGTTCAACTAATTGCTGTGCAACGGGAATTTCAAATTCAGGATCTTCCGTTAATGATACGCGAACAGTGTCGCCGATGCCATCTTCCAGCAGTGTGCCAATTCCAACCGCTGATTTAATTCTTCCGTCTTCTCCTTCACCGGCTTCAGTAACACCCAAGTGTAATGGATAATTCATTCCTTCGGCATGCATCTGTTGTATCAGCAATCGGTATGCCTGCACCATAACTTGCGGATTACTGGATTTCATGCTTAGCACGATATTGTAATAGCCTTCTGCCTCACATATTCGTAAAAACTCTAATGCTGATTCAACCATGCCATTTGGCGTATCACCATAACGACTCATGATGCGGTCACTTAATGATCCATGGTTTGTGCCTATGCGCATGGCAGTACCATATTCCTTACAAATTTTTACGAGTGGAATAAACCGTTGACGGATTCGATCAAGTTCTTCAACATAAGCAGCATCGGTATAATCAATCGTTTCAAACTTTTTCTTATCAGCAAAATTTCCCGGATTGATGCGAACCTTTTCAACAATGCGTGCTGCTACCTCAGCAGCATTCGGTGTAAAATGAATATCAGCAATCAAAGGAGTTTGATAACCTCTTTTGCGCAATTCTATTTTTATGTTCTCCAGATTTTTTGCTTCATTAATGCTTGGTGCTGTAATGCGAACAAATTCGCATCCTGCATCAATCATACGAATAGATTGCGCTACCGTTGCCATGGTATCCATAGTGTCGGTAGTGGTCATGCTTTGCACGCGGATAGGGTGATTTGCACCCAATGGAACATCGCCAATTTTTACCTCACGGGTCAATAGGCGTGAATACTTAGTAAGGCTGTTGCAATAATCGGAGGAAGACATTGATGCAAAAGTACCACTATCTATACTTTGTTGCAATGGCAATGGATAGTTATTCAATAACACTAAACAATAAAAAAGGGTTGCATTTTTCAATACAACCCTTTTCCTGAATATAAGAATTTGTTAATGCTTCACTACGATTCTTTTTGTTAGAGACTGCTGATCAGCTTTTACTTTTAGGAAGTAAATACCATCTTGTAAAGAAGAAAGATTTAAGCTAAAAGCATCATCTGCACCATTTGATTCAGAAAACATCACTTGTTTTCCTAAAATGTTAATCACGCTAAAACTTGCTTCATTGATCATCGTGCCAAAGCTAATGGTAAGCCTTCCACTGGTTGGAGTAGGGAAAATTTTGATACGTTGCTCAGAACTTGCATCGCTGATTCCTATTGTACTGCTGGTAACAGAAAAGTCATCAAAAGCGATATTTCCAATATCCTTATCATAAAAGAATTTTAAATACATAGTACCCGGCAACAATGGAAAATGTTGCATACTTCCGACTTTTGCAGTATCCATTGGAGGCATGAAAACGTGTACAGGAGTCCAGGTAGAACCATTAGCGCTTTCATAAACATAAAAAGTGCTTTGGCCGAGTGTTAAGCCTGAAGCAGGGTTGCCTTTCATAAAGAAATGTACACTGTCAGCACCCATAAACATTGGCGTAATAGCTGATATAGTGTCTCTTCCAAATTTATAAGAATTGGGTCCGCTGGGACCAGCACTGCCTGCCGGTGCAGGGGAACTGGTATAATAACTTCCGAATCCATAATAGCTTAATGTCCAGCCATTATAATTTGCCCCGGAAGAACTATCATAAGTTGTGAAATTGTCACTGAAAATCACTGTTTGCGCAGTAGAAAGTTTGCAGATAAAAAGAGTAACAAAAATTGTGAAGTAGATTTTTTTCATGAATGAAATTGTTTGTGAGATACAAATATAATAAAATCTAATTAAGTCTTGATGCTAAGGGGGGTTAAATTACAGTTAACCTCGTGTTTACTTGTTATTATACAAGTTCATTGTCTCTTGTAAGCCAATACTCACAAAACTTTTGATGATGTCGCCGGCTGTTTTTATTCTCGTCGTAAGTAATTCAGCCTCATTCTTTTCCCATCGACTTAGTACATAACGCACTTGTTGTCCTTTTGCAAAATCACTGCCTATTCCGAAACGTAAGCGTGGAAACTCTTCTGTTCCAAGACATTCAATAATGCTGGCTATTCCATTATGTCCGGCACTTCCTCCTTTTGGCTTTAATCTTAAGGTGCCGAATGGCAATGCGAGGTCATCAGCAATAACAAGAAGGTTCTGAATTTGAATTTTTTCTTGTTGCAGCCAGTATTGAATAGCTTCCCCACTCAAATTCATGTAAGTAGTAGGTTTTAGAAGAATCAAAGTTCTTCCCCGATGCCTCATTTGTGCGAATGTAGCTTTTCGCCCTGTTTCAAAGTGGAGGCCATCTACACCGGAAGCCAAAGCATCAAGAACATCAAAACCGATGTTATGACGGGTATGGTCATATTCAGCGCCAATATTTCCCAAGCCGGCGATTAAGTATTTCATGTAATGCAAATAAAAAGAGGAACCTGTTAGAGTTCCTCATATGATGTTTTTAAATTGCTTTTTATTTTGCAGGAGTGGCAGCAGCAGCAGGAGCGGCAGCAGTTGTTGCTCCGGCAGCCGGAGTTTCCTCCACAACATTACGGGTGATGCGAACACCAACTACTACATTACTTGGGCTATCAAGGAAGGTAATTCCTTTACGTTCAAGATCTCGAACACGGATACTGGCACCAATTTTCATGGGAGTAATGTCGATTTCGATAAAGTCAGGTAAATCTTTAGTCAGTCCTTTGATTTTCAGTTTCCTGATTTTAGCAACGAGTTTACCACCCTCTCTGACACCTTCTGAAGTTCCGGTCAATTTTACGGGAACATCAATGGTTACAGGGTTTTTATCATTGATTTCAAGGAAATCGATGTGGATGATGGCATCATTTACCGGGTGATACTGAACCTCCTGTCTGATGGCCTTATAAACAGTGCCTTCAATGTCCAGATTCACAATGTGTGAATTAGGAGTGTAGATCAAGTCTTTGAAAATGCTGGAATGAGCAGCAAAATGGACAGGCTCTTTGCCGCCATACATAACACATGGAACTTGTCCTGAGTCACGTAATCCTTTTACTTCCTGTCTGCTGATGTCTGCTCTTTTAGAGCATTTAATGTCAAGTGATTTCATTTTAATAAACGATTATTAAGCTTTAACAAATAATGAACTGATAGATTCGTAAGCATACACCCTTTGAATACATTTTGCAAAGAGGGCCGCCGTAGGAAGCTGTTTTATTTTTGAAGATTCTCTTCTAAGTGGAATGGTATCACAAACACATACCTCTGTAAGCATTGATTTTTCAATACGCTCAATTGCCTGACCTGAAAGGACAGCATGGGTACAGAATGCACGCACACTGGATGCGCCTTTGTCCATCAACATGGCAGCGGCTTTTGTAAGTGTTCCTGCAGTATCAACAATATCATCAACCAGCACTACGTCTTTTCCTGCTACATCACCGATGAGCTGCATGCCTTCAATCTCATTGGCACGTTTGCGGTGCTTATCAATGATGACCATGTCGGCACTAAAAAATTGTGCATAGCTTCTTGAACGATGAACGCCACCCATATCAGGGGCACACATAATCAGGTTGGGAAGATTGAGGCTTTTGATATAAGGTACAAAGATGGAAGATGCATCCAGGTGATCAACAGGAACATCAAAGAAACCCTGGATCTGAGGAGCGTGGAGGTCCATCGTCATAATACGCGTGACACCTGCAGTGGCTAATAAGTTGGCCACTAGTTTAGAAGCAATTGCCACCCTTGGTTTATCTTTTCTGTCGGAACGGGCAAAGCCAAAATAAGGGATTACAGCAGTGATATAATGAGCCGAAGCACGTTTTGCGGCGTCGACCAACAGTAATAACTCAAAAAGATTATCGGTAGGGGCAAAGGTGCTCTGGATGATAAATACATCACAACCACGTACGCTTTCGTCAAATGAAGGAGAGAATTCTCCATCGCTGAAACGAACTACGGAAACTTCTCCAAGTGGAGACCCATAGCAATCTGCTATTTGATCGGCTAAGTAGCGCGATGTTGTTCCGGAGAATATCTTTACCTGACGGGCCATATCTGTTTTTTGGAAAAGGGCTGCAAAGAAAGGAAATAAAATGCTGCCCTCAAAACTTTTGAACAGGGTAATTTAGCCTCACCCCCCGCCCTCTCCTTCAGAGAGGGAGCTTTTTTTGATTGGTTTTGGAGGACGATTGTAGCATATCTTGTTAATGAATTAACTTTCAGGTTTTACTTTTATTGCTGGTATTGCAGTTCCACCCCCCCCGCTCTCTTCTTCAGAGAGGGACTTTTTTTGATTGGTTTTGGAGGGGGATTGTAGCATATCTTGTTAATGAATTAACTTTCAGGTTTTACTTTTATTGCTGGTATTGCAGTTCCACCCCTCGCTCTCTTCTTCAGAGAGGGAGCTTTTTTTGATTGGTTTTGGAGGGGAACTGTAGCATATCTTGTTAATGAATTAACTTTCAGGTTTTACTTTTATTGATGGTATTGCAGTTCCACCCCACCCCGCTCTCTCATTCAGAGAGGGAGCTTTTGTGAGCATGTTTGAGGGTGAGATAGGGAGTAAAATTCATTTTTTACTCCCAATTCGAGACTCCCGAAAAACCATCAATATTTGCAGCTTTCTTTTTAGAGCGACAAAATGCTGGTTAAGCTGTAATGACTTGTCTTTCAATAAAAAACGGTAACAGAGCCAGTTTTGGATAAAGTCTTATTCACCCGCCCTTTTAATATTGGCGTATAGGAAACAACGTAGAAATAGACGCCTGATGGAACTGCGTTGTTTTGATGCCTTCCATCCCAGCTTTCGTTGGCATTATCTGACGAGAAAACCGGCTGGCCCCATCGGTTATAAATTTGCAGCCGATAATCAGCTAAATCGCAACAGTATTTTGGTTGGAACACTTCATTTTTGCCATCGTTATTTGGGGTAAATGAATTGGGTAAATAAAGCTGGCATTCACATTTAGAAGTTGCATAATTCACGGTGTCTGAATAAATGCAACCGTTGCTATCTGTAATTTGAAGCCAGTAGTTACCCGGATCGAGAACAATGATGGTGTCGCCAATGCTTCCCGTACTCCACAAATAAGAGCAGGAGTCACAAGGAGTGGCATAAAAAACATGGGTTTGATTTTCACATTCTAAAATATCCATACCAAGGTCTGTATTAATAGGGGTTTCAAATGTTACGCGAATAGTGTCGGCAAGTGAATCTTCACCACAGTTATAGGTGACATGTAGCCAGTAAGTACCGGTTTTATTAACGGCAATGGAGGGAGTTTTAGCACCCGTTGACCATAGATAAGTTTCAAATTGCTCAACAAAAAGGTTTTGAAGTGTTACAGGAGCCGGACTGCAAACAAGCGTGTCGTTTCCCAGCTCAAGACTTTTCCTGCAAGCAAGTTCTGTTGAAACCGTAAAAGTATCAACTGAAAAAACGCGGCTTACTTCATTCAGAAGATAGGGTGATCCGGTAATTGTTGTAGCGAAAATATTATTTGAAACAGTCGTGAGTGTCATTTGAATAGGAGGCGCATCGCAACTGGTCGTGTAGCCTGGATTTAATTTTGCAAAAAACAAATCTGAAGCAGTACTTCTTAAGCCTGTCACTACAGCCGTTCCATTCGGTAAATAGCAAAGTGTTCTTTCAGTTAAATTGAGTGTACTTTGAATGGAAGTGTGTTCAACGATATTCAAGTCTTTATCAAACTCAACTATTGCACGTGGAAAAACACCGCAGATATTTCCATTACTTTTTTTAATCATTTTTGGAGGAGATCCGGCATAATTAGATTGTTTAAATCCAGCCCAAAGTTGATTGCCTTGCTTATCGTATTTATGAAAAGAGATTTGATTACCCAGATTAGTATAGCCGGTAAGTATATAGCCATCACTTACCTCAATAGGAGCAAAGAAATTATAAGTGCCGGAAAATCCTGTTGCCCATTGAATGTTACCTGAACTGGTGGTTTTAATAAGGGTATTACCTGTTCTGATGAGCACCCCATTGTCAGATGTTACAATTGCCCCACCCCATATTCCTCCCCAATCATAAAAAGTGTTGGAGACGAGTGTTCCATTGCTGGTAATTTTTAAAATCATATTGTAAGCCGGGTTATTCGCAAT
This sequence comes from Bacteroidota bacterium, assembly GCA_031418215.1. Lineage (GTDB taxonomy): Bacteria > Bacteroidota > Bacteroidia > AKYH767-A > OLB10 > JANOXC01. The sequence continues at coordinate 16,905 of JANOXC010000193.1, read as the reverse complement.
ATGAAACTGTGTGCCGCAAAAAATAATCAATCGGCCTTGCAGGTCTTCACTGATGGTGTAGGGGAATTGGCTGTAGTCATTGGTAGGGTCTTCGTACGATTTACTCCAGATGATGTCCCCTGCTGCATTAATCTTCGTTACCAATGCAGCATAGGTAGAGGCCAATTGCATTCTAGTTAGCAAGGCAAATCCTCCGTCACTTGTTTTGATGAGATCATATAATCCTTGGTGGGTACTTGGAACTAAATAATGGTTGCTCCATTGAGGGATACCGCAGTTATCAAACTTCGTCATCTTCAGGCTGTCCATTGTAAAAACGACCCATCCATTATCATTGGTAGGAAGGATGCGAACAATTACACCATAGTTGGCATCACCAAATGTTTTGATGAATTGCTGTGCAGATGAAGTTATATATAGTAGCAGGAAGAAAAAAAGTGTAATTGTCTTTTTCATTTGGTTTGAAATAGTTAGGATATTCAGCCTCAACCCGTCCTATCTTCCAGAGGGAGAGCTACTACCCCCCCCGCCATCTCGTTGCTTCACCGCTAAAGCTAAAGCGTCAAGCGGTCGGTGAGTGATCTAAAATTACGATTATTTAATTTACTTTAATAAATTACTGTAATAACACCTGTTTGTGTAATAGGTTTATCAATTTGACCTTTAATGATTGGAGTATAGGTAACAGTATAGAAATAAACACCGGATTGTACACTAGCATTGCGATCTTTTCCATTCCAGCTTTCCATCGCATTTTCAGACGAAAAGATCGGCTGCCCCCAACGATTTAATATCTTCAAATCAAAGCTTGCAAGGTCGCAATAATAGGAGGGTTGAAATACGTCGTTAAGGCCGTCGTTGTTAGGTGTAAAGGAATTAGGCACCCAGAGGAAACATTCGCATTTGGAAATGTTAAATGCAACAGTGTCTGAATAAACGCATCCAATGCTATCCGTTACCATCAACCAGTAATCACCGATTGTGCTAACCATCATGGTGTCTCCAACACTATTATCGCTCCACCAATAACTGCAGGAATCACAGGATGGTGCTTTAAATGTATAGGTCTCCTTTTCACAAACTACAACATCAGTACCAAGATTAGTAATGATGGGCGGATTAAAAGTAACTGTAATGGTATCAATTAATGTTTCTTCTCCGCAATTATAGGTAACAAGCAGCCAATATTTTCCTGTCTGTGTAACGGTAATCGAAGAGGTTGTTGCCCCTGTTGACCACAAGAAATTTTCGAAAGGCTCAATAAATTGATTTTGCAGAATGACTGCTGCAGATGCACATACAAGTGTGTCATTCCCAAGATAAAAATTTCGTGGGCAGGCCAGTTTGGTTACAATAGTAAAAGTATCGTAAACAAAAACATGATTGATGGTATTTAAATTATGAGTTGACTTACTAACGGGTGTCGGAATCAAAAAGGAAGTATCGGTTTCCAAGACAATGGGAAGCCCGGCTGCATCACAGTTGGTATGATAAGCATCGTCTAATTTTGCAATGAAAAGATCGGAAGAGCCAGGTCTTATTCCTGTTAATATCGGTGTGCCATCAGTTAAATAACAAAGTTTTTTCCCAATCATTCCCATGTTTCCTTGAATGCTTGCTTGCTTTATAATATTAAGGTCTTTGTCAAATTCGATAGTGGCATCATTGAAGACTGCGCAGATGTTACCATTGTTTTTTTTATGGAACGTTGGTGGAGTACCAAAATAGTTCGACTTCCGGTAACCACCCCATTGCTGTATACCCTGTAAATTATATTTATAAAAACTGATCTCATTGTTTGGACTGGTATGCCCTGTAAGAATATATCCATCACTTACTTCTATCGGAGCAAGATAATATTTAGTGCCGGTAAATGAGGTTGTCCATTGAATGTTGCCGGAATTGGTTGTCTTGATAAGTGTATTACCTGTACGTATAAGCAGGCCATTGTCGGAAGTAACGATGGCGCCGCCCCATATCCAACCATGATCATAAAAATTTATGTAGATCAGATCTCCGTTGCTATTGAGTTTACTTAACATATTGAATATTATATTATTTTGGATATTCTCTACATTACTGTAAGTAATGAGGTTACCCTGTTGATCTTCGGAGATACTGTAAGGCCATTGCCTGTAAATGCCATCTTCAAAAGACTTACTCCATAGGATATCGCCCTGTGCATTGAGTTTAGTAACCAAACCAACTGCCATATTTGAATTATATTTAAGTTGGGTAAGCATAACAAAACCATTGTCGTTGGTCATAATAAAATTATCCAGGCCGATAAGGGAATTATGTGTATCATATTTCCTGCTCCACTGGGGGATGCCGCAGTTGTTGAATTTTGTTAATCGCAGACTATCAAGTGTAAAAACCACCCATCCATTATCGTTTGTAGCAATAATGCGTGGATTTTTCCCGTAATCCGCATCACCAAATGTCTTGATGAATTGCTGTGCATTTACTGCGCAATAAAACATCATCATCAATAAAAGCGCAATTGACTTTTTCATTTTGTAGTGATAAAGTTACTACTTTAATAAGTAAACAGAAAAGCAAAAGGTGAAAATAGTTGATCGAAGTGGAAAATAGTTGTGTTACGAAAGGTGATCAATGAATTTTACAACAAAAGGACAATTGAATTTGGATAGTCCTGAGGAAAACGGGATTTGATTAAATTAATTGTAAGAAGAAAGTCTGTGACTGCTATTGCTGCCATTACTAAATTTTAACTATCAGCTATTCTTTGAACCTATTGTTCAAAATCGTAAGTTTACCAATCTGTTTCAACTGCTCCCATTTTTTAAATATATATGTTAAAAAGATTTTGTCTGCTATTGATCTTTGCATTTCAGGTACTATTTCTCCAGGCGCAATATTTTACCGGAACAGGAGGGGTCATACCTAATAACGGTCCCGCTGCTTACTTTCCCATGGTAGTTAGTGGGTTATTTACTAACGTAATAGATAGTTCATTTGGTGTTGAATCAGTTTGTGTAAATATTACACATGGCAATGATGCTGATCTCACTATTCAATTAGTGGCACCCGATGGCCTTACTGTTAATCTTTCTATGTACAATGGTGGTACTGATAACAATTACAGTAACACCTGTTTTAATTACTACACCCTCAACAACATCTTAGAGGCCACTGCCCCATTCACAGGAAATTTTCGTCCGCAAGGAATGTTGGGCGATGTAAACAACGGTCAGAATGGAAATGGTTTGTGGATGCTAAAGGTGCAGGACCACAATCCCGCTGTTATCGGAACGGTAGTTTCCTGGAGCATTACCTTCAGCAATACACCTGCTTTGCCGTTTAATTTCACCTCTTCTGATTTACCCATTGTGATGATTAATACAAACGGGCAAATCATTCCTGATAATCCAAAGATTGTTGCCCACATGGGAATTATTGATAATGGATTCGGCAACCGCAATTTCCTTACCGATAGTTTCAATAGTTATAATGCAAATATTGGTATTGAACTGCGCGGCAGCTGGTCGCAGACCTTTCCACAAAAACAATATGGTTTTGAAACTTTGGATTCATTGAATCAAACAATCGACACTGTTGTGATGGGCATGCCGTCGGAGAATGATTGGATATTAAATGCTCCGTACAATGATAAAACCTGCATGCGCACTGTATTGGTGTATGATATTGCAAACAAGACCGGTCATTATGCATCCCGTACCCGTTTTTGTGAGCTGATGTTAAATGGAGATTACAAAGGAATTTATGTGATGCTGGAAAAAGTGAAGCGTGATAAGAACAGGGTTGATATTTCAAAATTACTGCCAACGGATACTTCCGCTGTTGATATTACAGGCGGTTATATCTTCAAAATAGATAAGACGACAGGAAGTGGAGGCGGTGCCGGATGGAATTCCTTGTTTAACGGAATCCCCGGAACACCTATTCGTTTTCAGTATGAATATCCTGATGCTGTTACTTTGGTACCCAGGCAAAAAGCATATATAAAGTCATACGTTGATTCTTTTGAGAGGGCATTAAACGCAACATGGTTTGCCAATCCCGACAGTGGTTACAAGAAGTTTGTTGACCTGCAATCTTTTGTTGACTATTTCATTTTAAATGAAACCTGCAAAAATGTGGATGCATACCGAATCAGCACATTTTTATATAAACAGAAGATCACGAAAGGCGGCAAACTGGTTGTTGGGCCTGCTTGGGATTACAATATTGCATTTCGTAATGCAGATTATTGCCAGGGAGATTTGTTTACAGGATGGCAATATAAGTTTAATAATATTTGCGGTACTGCAGGTGATAATAATGTGCCTTTCTGGTGGGCAAAGATGTTGCAGGATCCTGCCTATACCAGTCTGTTGAAATGCAGGTGGCAAGCATTGCGTGCTGCGACCTTGCATACTGATACTTTATTAAACATGATAGATAGTATTGCAGCAGTCTTGGATGAAGCTAAAGACCGTCATTTCTTTGTGTTACCAATACTCGGTGTGCAAACATGGGCTAACCCTGCACCGATCCCGGCAGACTTTGCAGGTGAGATCAGCAGCATGAAAGCATGGATTACTTCGCGTTTGACATGGCTGGATGCTAATATGCCCGGTACTTGTGTGATTACATCCACAGCATTCAATACAATAGGAAATTCCACATTCCGTGTTTATCCAAATCCGTTTAAAGATAATTTAACTATTAGTTTTGAATTAGAAAAAAATACCAAAGCAGCAATTTCAATAACAGATATTTCAGGAAGGATAATAAGGCTCCCATCCGAAATATATATATCGACCGGAATGCAGGAGTTTCAAATCAATGAATATAATACCTTACCACCTGGAATTTATTTGTTGAAAGTGATGATGAATGAGGGGGTGAAGGTTGTAAAGTTGGTGAAGGAGTAATTGGTAATGATTGAGCATTATTCTTTTTTGTCATGCTGAGGTACGAAGCATCTTAAGCATGTTTTCAAAGGATATATATTGTTTGTTAAAGATTTATCCGGTAAAGATGATCAATAGATCCTTCGTGCCTCAGGATGACAGATGTGTATATTGAAGTTGATTGTATTATACTTTGTTGCATAACTTTGAATGAATTGTTGGGTGAATTATTTACCTTTATCACCGTGAGTAAAAAACCGGTGATATGTATTGGTGCAGCATTGATTGACGAAAGTTTTATTTGTCTTACTGAACCTATTCCTGCAACATCCAACCCTTCAAATTTTTATCGTTCACCGGGTGGAGTGGCATGTAACATTGCCCATCATCTCGCTTTGTTAGGACATCCTGTTGAGCTCATCTCTCATTTTGGAACAGATCCTGAAGGTAAATGGCTAATGGAAGAATGCAGAAAGAGCGGAATTAGTATTACACACTCAGTAGTGAATCATTATGATACCGGACGTTATGTTGCTGTGTTATCACCTTCAGGAGAATTATTTGTTGGGGCAATGTCCGGTCATTTTGAAAACGAGGTGACACCTGATTTTCTCAGAACGAAAACAGCAGTCTTAAAATCCGCCACGCTATTACTGCTCGATTGTAATCTTTCAATAGGAAGTTTAGAATGGTTGTTGGATTTTTCTCGTTCCGAAAATATTCCATGTGTTATTGAGCCTGTTTCCATTCCTAAAGCTGCCAGATTGAAAAATGTAAATCTTAATCATGTATTATTGTTAACACCTAATAATGATGAGATGCTTACATTGACCGGACATGCAGAAGGATTGGATAGTTCGGCGCTTATTCAGGAGTTATTAAATCGGGGTGTGCAATATCTTTGGATCAGGAAAGGGAAAAGCGGTTCCGTTATTTATTCCAATGAATTCCACAAGGAGATTCCAGCTCTTCCTGTTGCTGTTACTGATATTACAGGTGCCGGCGATGCAGCAATGGCTGGCTGGATTGATGCCTGGCTGGCAAGGAAAAATCCCGAAGACTGTGTGCGTTATGGACATGCCATGGCATCAATTGTACTGCAGGTGCAAGGAGCCATCGATAAAAGCCTGAACAGATCATTGCTTGAACTGACATTTAAAAAATATATATAGATCATGATTGCATCCGATTATTTAAACATACATCCTGAAATTAAAGAAGCTTTAGCTAGTGGAAAACCAGTTGTGGCATTAGAGTCGACTATCATTGCTCACGGTATGCCTTATCCGCAGAATATTAATACAGCTATGGACGTGGAAGACATCGTCAAGAAAAACGGTGCCATTCCTGCCACGATTGCTATTCTTGATGGCAAACTATGTGTTGGTTTGAATAGCGATCAACTTGAGAAATTAGGAAATTCAGAACATGTTTGGAAAGTCAGTTTGCGTGACATGCCTTATGTAGTTAGTAAAAAAATTCCTGGTGCTACAACGGTTGCATCAACCATGCGTATTGCATCAATGGCGGGAATAAAAATATTTGTAACAGGCGGCACTGGCGGAGTACATCGTGACGCGCATACCAGCATGGATATTTCGGCTGACCTTTTTGAGATGTCGCAAACCAATGTTGCTGTTGTTTCCGCAGGTGTAAAATCCATACTGGATATTGGCCTTACGCTGGAATATATGGAGACAAATGGCATTCCTGTTGTTACATTTGGGCAGGATGATTTTCCTGCTTTCTATTCACGCAGCAGTGGGTTTGCATCACCTCTAAGATTGGATGATGCAGTCTCAATTGCAGAATTAATTCGTGTTAAGTGGCAACTTGGATTAAATGGTGCTGTATTAATTGCAAATCCAATTCCTGCTCAGTTTGAAGTGCCACTAATTAAAATGGACGCTATCATCAATGAATCATTAATGGATGCGGAGAAAAATAATATTACCGGAAAAAAATTAACACCATTTCTCTTAAAAATCATTTCCGAAAAAACAGGTGGGGAAAGCCTGGCTGCAAATATTGCACTGGTGAAGAACAATGCTATGCTCGGCGCAAAAATTGCATGTCAGTTATACTAATAAACAAAGTTCATTAAAAGAAAATGGCAGACCAAATGATCTGCCATTGCAATGTGCAAAATATTAAAATATTATTTTACCGCTTCAGCTTTCATTTTTTCCATCATTTCAGCTGTAGGGCCATAGATGGATGGATTCGGCACTCCCATTGGGCGGTAATAAGTTGTAAGTTGCCCGCGGTGATGCACTGTATCGAATAGCAAAGTCCAAAACATATCCATCATTTTCGCTTCATATATTTTATTGCCATTTATCAGAAGCGGCACCATTTCATTTTCCCATGTTGTTTCGCTTAAAGCATTTAATTTCTCAATTAATGCCTTAGAATGTGTTTCATAATAGTGATAGGCATCTTCCATATTATGAAATTCTTTATCAGCTTCTACAACGATCTTTGTATCCACTGCTTTTGAAAGGTCTTCTGCATGCGGCAGAATATGTGCAATGATTTGTGAAGCAGAACGTGTTTTAGGATCGGGACGGAAATTCATTTTACTGATATCCGTTGGAAGCGCTTTAATAGCAACTAATGTGCGTTTCATTTCTTTATGCCAGAGGCTTGTAAAAAACTCCTTGTTTGTCATGATTTATTTTTTAGAGATTAACTAACTGAGGCTAAAGATAAGCGCTTTAATTAACATTGTCAGATGAATTTGATTGCTTGATACCATCATCGAGTATTTTAGCAGCACCTTGGTTCTTGCGAACGGGGATAGCGCAACCATTCGTACCACAACAACCGGTATTTGTCATGGCTTGGAAAATAAATAATGCAGCAATAAAACCCGGAAGCAATTCCTGCGTTTGTATGGTTTGCATTGCAAACAGAACTCCCAACAACAAACGAAGCCATCTGGTAAAACTCCATCCGGTTAATAATGTTTGTTTGTTCATCGCAACTTGTTTTGCAAGCTTGCCCAACCTCCTCCGTTGTATACCTCAGTATAGCCATTCGCTTTTAATATTCCTTTGGCTGAGGCACTTCTCATGCCCGATGCACAACAGGTAATAATTGTTTTGTTCTTATCTTTTAACTTATTGAGATTGTTTGTTAAAGCCTGAACAGGAATATTGATGGAGCCTTTAATATGTCCACCGGCATATTCATCTTTACTGCGAACATCTAGGATGATGGCTCCTTGTTTCACCAAATCCGCATAGTTGATGGAGGGGCCAATACCCAGTATTTTTTTTAATGTATTTATCATCGCTTAGATTTTAATATTTTATAAATTTAAGAGAATTGGATTTGTTCGAAATAATGTACATGCCATCCTTTAATTTTGAGATGTTAATTTCTGCTATATCAACAATTTCATGCGATAATATTTGCCGTCCTTGCATATCATAGACAGTAAAAAAGTTTCTTTGGTTATTGCTATTGACAACTTGTAATAAACTGTTATGATTTTTTAAAAATATTTTAAATGATGATTCCTGTTTTGGAATTTCATTGATCACTGAAATAATTGAACATAACGTATTTTGAATATTGAAGCGATCTTTTGCAGGGATGGATAATTGATTAAAAGGGCTTGGCATTCCGATGCAAGGCCAGGCATTCGCTCCAAAAAACATGGGCTTTTGCGTGAGATAATAGGACGTGTCGGTCAACGAGGTGGTTCCTGATGGTGTGATGGTTCCTTTTACATTGTTCCCATATTGAAAATGCCCGGTCCCTGCAAGCGTATAATTTCCCATTAATACAGTTGTGTTTGGTATTTCATTGCCAACAAAATTCTGATCATTGCTGGCAGGACCAGTGTTCATATATAGACCGTATAATTCAGCCCTGTTACGAAAAAAAGTATTGTACGGCCCATTGATATCATGGGAGTTGTCGATGACGATATTCTGAATGATGTTTCCTTCAAATAAATTTGCAAAAGCGTAGTTACCATGCAAAACAATATCTCCGGCTGTATTAGTTGGAAAAGGAGGTTGGGTCCAATAAGGATTAACGGAATAATTATATGCAAATACATTTCCGTTCACTCCAGCCTGACATAACATGGAATGCCGCAGGTTGTTGAAGATGTTGTTCTCAATAAGGCATTCGCCACTTGTCGTTTCGCAATCAATACCATAACCTTGTCCATTACCCCCATAAGCAAATGCATGATGGAAATAACATTCATGAATATATATGTTTGAAGAAGAACGTAAAGTTACATGGGCGAAATTGGCCATGTTGCTTTCAACACCTTTTATCCAGCAATTGACAGCATTGGTAAAAATGATATTGGATGTCTGCGAAATTGTTGCATCCAGCCTTTCAACAGTTAAACATTCAATACCCACCCCTGTTACCGGTGTCATAACTCTTAAGTAGGCGCTGTCAGAGACATTGTAATTTTTCCTGAGCTCATGTTCTAAGGTTACCGAAGTGGCATTGCCCACGGTTTTAATTCTACCGATTTGCCCAACAGTGCCGTAAGCCCATGAGGAAATAACCAATGAGGTATCATTCTGAAAGATTCTTACATAGTCGCCATCATGCAATCCTGCATTGCTGCTTACTGATAAAGCTGTTGAATCAAACATTCCATCGGAAGTAAAATAGTACCGTTGTGATTGTATGACGCCGATTGCATTGATACAGTCGCTGATAGCTCCCGAAAAGTCAAATTGTAAAAGCGATAAAGCGGATGACGCTCCGCGAATAATAGTGCTATCAGAAATACTGAGAGATGCATGAAACAAATAAGTTCCGGCAGGAAAATAAATCACACCGGGCATACCGTTCAACGCATTTTTACAGTTGGTGAAAGCAGCATCATTTAAGGTGATGCCATTACCATTGCCACCGTAATTAGTGATATCAAGAACATTTTGATAAGAGGAATCATTAACTGTCAAGCCTGCATATTTCCAGTTTACTATACGATTGGCAGGAATGATTTGTGCCTTTAGAAAAACTGGAAAGAGAATAATTATTATATAAAGGAAGAATTTCATTGTTGAGCATTCATCATACAAAAATACGAAGAATGCCTGATAATTTATCCGAATTAGCAATATCCTTACCCTTTGTTAGTCATTGCGAAGGAGGAACGACTGAAGCAATCTGTTGATGGAAAACAGGTTGTTCAAGGCTTGCTGTATTCATTGTGTTGATTCTACTATTGATGAGATTGCTTCGACAAGTCTCGCAATGACGTTCCGGTTGATGGGATTTCTTCGACAAGTCTCGCAATGACGGTATGAAAGATGTGATTGCTTCGCCAGGGTCCTCAATGACGATTTGTATATAGAAAACTAAACTTACTTGACCAACGAAATCTTCTTGCTTAATGAATCATTACCCCTATACAATTTAACAATGTAATTACCACTGTATAAAGTGCGGGTATCAAAATAGGCTATGGTACTTCCCTGGTATAAAACGGTTTGCTGAAGACGCTTACCTGTCATGTCATACAATTCAACATTAATATCTTCCCTGTTCAAATCATTCAACTGAATTGCAATAAGCTCGCTGGAAGTATTGGGAAAGATAGTTACATCAAAGTCATTAACTTCATTGCTTATAATGCCGGATGTGGAATTATAAACAGTTACAGGCTCAGTGATTGATGTAACCTTCACAGCATTCTTGACCCCATAAAATGTAGGACCAACAACATAAGGATAGGCGGAATTCCAGTTTGCATCAACTGTTGCGAAGTAGCAATAAATGCCATTTGGGTATTCTGGTGTTACACAAAATCTTCCGTTGTGTTGATCTAAATAATCAGGAGTTCCTGCAATAGTTGGAATGTATTCATAATCTTCCCTGAAATAGCCAAGCGGATAGGTAGCACTTACAGTAGGTCCTGCAGTTACAGTATTGCCGTTTGCATTGGTTGTACGTGTAGTGATGTTTCTTAAATGATAACTTGATTTCATCCTCACAATATTGCCGGAACCGTTTACATTTTGATAGGCATAAGCACCATAAATAGGAAAACCGTCATAAGTAAATCCGATCAATGGTGAATGTTGTGTACTGTCGATATTATATAATCCATCGGCATCATATAAATTGCAAACAGTTGAAATGACAGTAAGGTCTAACTTAAATGCACTGGGGTTTTGGTGATGATGGTAATTGCCCATGGCAGGATGTCCTTTGGAACAATCAAATCCGCCCTTCTCTGCAACCACTGCATCACGGTTCCAAACACCATCACCCATACATGGTGGTTGAATGGGCCCACCACATAATTTATTCTGGGCATTGTTCCAGGAAACGCCATCACGGTAATCAAACAATGCAACGCCATTAATGAATAAACCAATGTTTCCTCCGGTAGTATTGGTGGCTGTTCCTGTATTTTGAACAGGATTTAACGACATCTTAAAAATTGCATTCTGACTGGTTGCAATAGAAGGATTGCCATCTAAAAAAGGTCCGGTGATATAGGAAGGAATTCCTTTTGTCCTGACATATACCCAGTTTGTTGAATACAAAACTGTTTGCACGTCAGAAGAATCAGTTCCAATAATTGGCGTTGAATTTCCCGCAACATAATGGCGTCCAACGGTACCTGTAGTGTTTTGTAACCAAGAGGAGATGATAGGATTGGTTTGTGCTTCTGCAAAAGAACCTGCAATGCAAAGAGATAGTACGAGCAATAGTTTTTTCATTTAGTGCTGTTGTTTTGAGTTGTTGAAAATAATGGTTTTTTTTAAACGGTAGTTTAAATTGTTTTGGCTTCTCTTTGAATTACCGGGTTATTGTTTCATGTTATAATTTGTTATTGCTGTAAATGCAACAGCCGATTTACTCCAGGTCTCTACAGATCCACGATGTTTTATAACAACGAAGTAGGAGTTGCCTGTTCGTGCAGAAGAATAAGACAACGAACAGGTTCCGTCAACTTGCAAAATGCCTTTGGCACTTTCAACAAGACTGTAAGGTGTAGAACTTTGATGCAATTCTACAGTAATGGTATCCGTCATCAGGGCATTGATGGTCTTTCCCGTATTCATTAGCATGGGTTCCATTGTGCTGCCGGTATTATAATAGCCTTCTAAAAATACCTGGAGATTTAATTGTGTAGTGGCAGCCGGAGTATAAGTGGTAACTGTTTCTGTGATGGAATTTACTTTAGCAGCAGTTTTGTTGCCATAAAATGTAGGACCAACAATGTAAGGATAAGCAGAATTCCAGTTTGCATCTACTGTTGCGAAATAGCAATAAATTCCATTGGGATATTCGGGCGTTACGCAAAACCTACCATTATGTTCATCAAGGTAATCAGGTGTGGAAGCTGTTGTGGTTATATATTGATAATCTTCTTTAAAATATCCTAATGTGTAAGTAATACCATTTACCGGAGTAATAGTTGATGGCCCCGGAGTAACGCTAGTGCCATTTGCATAAGTCGTTCTTGTTGTAATATTCCTTTTTACATAACTTGATTTCATTCTAACAATGCCGCCAGAACCATTGATGTTTTTATAGCCATAGGCGCCGTAAATCGGAAATCCATCATAAGCATAACCGATCAACGGAGAATGCTTTGTGCTGTCAATGGTATACAAGCCGTCAGAATTATATAAATTACAAATAGTAGATATTACCGTTAGATCTAATTTAAAGGAACTGGGATTTTGATGATGATGGTAATTACCCATTGCAGGATGTGCTTTGGAACAATCGAAACCGCCTCGCTCTCCAACCACTGCATCTCTGTTCCATACGCCGTTGCCGGTGCAGGTATTTACAGGGCCACCGCATATTTTTTGCAGTGTATTATTCCAGGAAGCACCATCCCTGTAATCAAACAATGCCACACCATTAATGAATATCCCAATATTACCTCCTGTAGTTGCAGTTGCAGTTCCGGTATTTTGTGTGGGAGCTAAGGGAAATTTGAAGATGGCGCCATTGTGCGTAGTGGCAAGACTGGGATTGCCGTCTAAAAAGGGACCGGTGATATAAGAAGGAATTCCATTGGTGGTTACGTAAACGGAGTCTGCTGAATATTTAACAGACTGCACATTTGCCAGCACAGCATCAACAATAGGAGTTGAATTGCCGGAAACATAATGTCGCCCTGTAATGCCTGTTATATTCCTCAGCCAGGAGGCAATAGCCGGATTAGTCTGAGCGTTTGCCAAGACGAAATTTAAAATAAAAACCGCAGGAAAAAGAATTCTTTTTATCATAATTACTTAAAGAAAGGGAAGGCAATTTTTGAATTAGATGTCATCCGGCAACTATTCTTGCGGGGAGGGGTAAAAATTTTTACCCGGGTAGGAATAGGCCGGATTAAAAAGGAAAGCTCTGTCAGTAAGGGTCAGTAAAAAGGCGATAATATCTACTTTTTCATTGGAGGAAAGGATGATTGGTTGCTGTAATTGATGCGAAAGGCTAGTACTTAATTGAATGCCTTTGGTGTAATGATTCAACACATCACCCAGCTTTTTAAACCGCCCGTCATGCATATAAGGGTAGGAGTATTCAATATTACGAAGGGAGGGCACTTTAAATCGGCTGGAGTCGAGTGGATTGTTTGTCACCTTCATCCTTCCGAAATCATTTGATGAAGTATCGATGGGTAATCCATTATTTTCAAATTGAAGGTTGGTGAATAAAGGTTCTGCATGACAAGCAGAACAATTTTGCTGAAATAAACGATAACCATTTTTTTCCTGCTCAGAGAACACTGTTTCTTTGCGCATCACATTGTCGTATTTTGAATTTGAGCTGACGACAGTGAGCATAAATTGTGAGATGGATTTTAATGTATGTTCAGAGGTAATGATGCTGTCGCCCCAGGCTTTATAAAACAACGACGGATAAATGGTTGAATGTTGCAGCTTAGACAATACATTTTTTAAATCCTCATTCATTTCATCAGGGTTACCGATAGGGACGAGAGGTTGCACATCCAAATGATTGACACCACCATCCCACATAAATGTTTTTTGCCAGGCAAGGTTGGTAATGGCAGGGGCATTGCGTGTGCCTATTTTATTATCGATGCCATGACTCAATGCATGATCAGTATGTGCAAAAGCTGTAAATGGTGAATGGCAACTGGAACAGGAGATGGTATTGTTTTTTGAAAGTTGTGTTTCGTAAAACAACACTCTTCCCAGTTGAATTTTTTCCGGGGATAATGGATTTTTTGAAAAGTCGTATGCAGGTTTGGGCCAGTTTTTCGGGACGGTAAAAAGCTTGTTGCTTTTTTTGAATGCTGTGAATGCCAGTAGCAGCAATACTAAAAAGGCAATATTCTGTTTCATTTGAATGCAATATTAATAATTCTCTGCATGAATAGGAATAAATTCCGGTTCTAGGTAAATTGCGTTGTTTTCTAATGCATTCTGAGTTTAAAAAGAATATTGTCATTCACTAAGTACTCGGAGGAAACTATTTGAAAGAGCCTTCAACAATTTTGTCCTTCAGGAGGAAACTATTTAAAATTAACCTTAATGATCACTTAGAAGAATAATCATCTTTTAACCATCGTCACCGAGGAGGCTTAAAATGGATTCCTGCTGAAGGACAAAAAGGGTGTAAGAATTAGTTCCTCCGTTAACGCATTCCAATAGTTTTTTTGCTTTACTTTGAGTATCACCAACCAATTGCTATGAAGAATAAAATCAGGAGAATTATTCTTACCATCATTTTTAGTTTTGTTTTGATTTGTGCAAAAGCACAATTTGTAACCATTCCGGATCCAAATTTTGTTACCTGGCTAAACAGTAATGGTTTTTCTGGATGTTTGAATAGCTCCGATTTGGATACCACTTGTAATTTATTAATTAGCACTTCATTTCTGGATTGTTCAAGTTCAAATATTTCTGACCTTACTGGTATCAGCTATTTTAATAGTTTGAAATACCTTATTTGTAATGGGAATCAAATTACTACTTTACCCAACTTACCTAAATCATTAACGCATTTAGAATGTAGAGGCACTTTGATAGACACCTTACATGTTTTACCCGATTCTTTAGTTTATCTTGATTGTTCAGTAAATTTTATGTCGAGTTTACCTGCTATACCCAATACAATTAGTGAACTAAATTGCTCAGCCAACCAACTTACATCCCTGCCTGCTTTACCTGCTTCTTTAAAGACACTCTTTTGCTATCAAAATCAATTGATCTCCTTACCGGCATTACCAGATTCTTTAAGTTTGTTGGCATGCCACTATAATATGTTAACTTCGTTACCAGTTTTGCCGGATTCATTAAAAGATATTTTTTGTGGAAACAACTTGTTAACAGTATTACCGACATTGCCTTTAGCGTTGAGACAATTGAGATGTCAAAGTAATCAATTGGTTTCATTGCCAACTTTACCAAATTCATTAGCAACGCTTTCATGTAGTAATAATCATTTAACATCTTTACCTATTAGCAATGTTTCGGTTTTAGATTGCTCTAATAATCAATTAACTTTTTTGCCAATCTTGCCAAACTATATGTATGAAATTTGGTGTTTTAATAATAACTTGAGTTCACTCCCTGCTTTACCCAATTCATTATATAGACTCCTTTGTAATCAAAACCAATTATTTACTTTACCATATCTTCCCAAATCTTTAAAAGTGCTTGATTGCTCAAATAACCAATTGCAAAGTTTGACCAACCTTCCGGATTCAATGGAAATATTAAATATAAGCAAGAATATGAATTTGACCTGTATACCATTTATAAATAAAATTGTCAACTATTTTTTGTGGGATAGTACAAATATCACCTGTTTGCCGAATGCATTTTCATATATTAATAATGCAGTTCCAGCAATTTCATTACTTCCGTATTGTGATATTTTTAATGCCAATAATTGCACTGTTTATTGGAATATTAAAGGATTGGTATTTAAGGATAGTATTGGAAATTGCTTAAAGGACTCTAATGAGTTAATATACAGGAATATAAAAGTATTATTGCGGAAAAATGATGCAGTTGTGCAGCAAACATTTACAAATGTAATTGGCGAATATGCTTTTAGAGTCGATACAGGAGAATATACAGTTTCAGTCGATACAAATTATATTTCTGTGGATGTAATTTGTCCTTTATCTTGGTCAAATAGCATCTCTGTAAGCTTAATAGATCAATATCATGATAATGTTGACTTTGCATTGCAATGCAGAGCTGGTTTCGATATTGGAGTGAATAGTGTAAACAGGGATTCTGGAACATTTCGTCCGGCAAATTATGTGATTGTTAAGGTAGTGGCAGGAGATATGAGTTTTTTTAATGATTTGCATTGTGCCTCTGGTGTAAATGGAACGGTATCTGTCTTAATTAGCGGTCCCGCCCAATTTAGTAATGTTGTTCCAGGTTCATTGGCTCCTACAGTAAATGGGGATTCATTAACATATACTATTCCTGATTTCGGAGCAATTAATTTTCAAGATGATTTTAATTTTATTGTTCAAACGGATACAACAGCCCAAATTGGTAGCCAGGTTTGTTTCAATGTTTCTGTTTTACCGATTTTGGGAGATATTAACCCTGTCAACAATTACTATTCTCACTGCTTTAATGTAGTGAACAGCTATGATCCCAATGATAAAGAGGTGAGCCCAACAAGTACAATGGATACTTCTCAATATTGGTTCACCTATACCATACGTTTTCAAAATACAGGCAATGCTCCTGCACAGCACATTTATTTATTAGATACGTTGGATAATAATATTGATGAAAGCAGCATTCAACTGCTTGCCTTCAGCCATGAGCCAATTGTCCAAGTAAATGAAAAAATTGTAAGATTTAATTTCCCAAACATCAATTTACCAGACAGTGTAAATGATGAACCAAACAGTCATGGATATGTACAATACAAAGTAAAACGAAAGGATAATCTTCCGTTAGGAACACAAATCCGGAACACCGCTTATATATATTTTGATTTTAATGCACCCGTAGTAACCAATACAACACTCAATCAACTTTCTGTTATTGTTGGAATTGCATCGAAT
>JANOXC010000192.1:0-7610 GCA_031418215.1 Bacteroidota bacterium | reverse complement strand
ATTTTTTCATATTGCTGATTATTGTTAATTATTTTGAGCTCCTTGTTTAATCCATGCCAATACATAACCAATTTCTTCCGGATTTAATTTTCCACTTGGAGGCATTGGCTTTGTTGTTGAAATCAAGCGCTGATAGAGGATGCTTGCCTCAGGATTTAAAGTATCAACATAACCCAAATTCAGTAATTCATTATATGATTCAGCGGCTATCAGATTTGGAACCTGTCCTCCTGTAATGTGACAGTTCGGTGTTGCGCAGTCTTCTGTAAATATTGGATTAATGTCTTTTGAATAGCTTACCAGTGTATTAATATCAACATTACCAGATGACTGATAATCCTTTTCACAGGCATATAACACCATCATGCTAAATAGCATTAAAAATATATATCTTAGCTTCTTCATAGTTATTTAAAGGTCAGGGTTTCTACTGTTGAACCAATGTGATTCCTTCCATCATTATCCATCAATGCAACGCCAAATTTGAATGTTGTCTTGGAAGTTAAATCAAACTGGGCATCGTCGGAGTTATTGGTTTTAAGCTTACGAATGAAAAGTACTTGATATTTTGTATGCCTTTTTCTGGTATCCATAGATTCCTTAATTTGTATAGCTGTTACATTACTAATGGCTGTAATATCATCATTGCTTCCATCAGGCGTATTAAGATAATATCCCGGAATCCCTGAAAGACCTCTCAAATATGCGATTACATCATTTTTATCTGTACTTGTAAGCGTACTGCCACTCCAATGTGGTGCCATATCAGCAACATTATCCATGTTGGATTTTAAGACAGCTCTTGACTTTGCATTTTGTCCGATTGAATTGATAGGTCCTGCACTGAGTCCTCCCTGGCCATTTGATCCATGACAAGAAGTGCAATTATCAGGATCGGCAGGATTATGAAAAATAGAATCCCCCCTTACGATATCACCAGTAAATGGTGTTTTCTTTAACAAGTAATATGATGCATCTAAATTCGCGGATTGGCCATTTGGTAAAATAACACTTTGTGAAGAACCATCATATTCAAAAGCCGGTCCTGAACGGTCTGTTGCACCATTCACATTCCTGACTGAAATAGGTTGGCCATTGTCATCCGAAAGGTTGCCTGTATTTGCAATCATATCCTGAGCATAACCTAATGGAGCTGTAAGGGCAAGATTCCAATTCCAAAGATCGACTGTTCCCACATCAGGATGCATCACTGAATTATTGCCGTTCGCATGACAGGATGCTGCACATCCAACATTAGAAAAGGTTCCGGCAATGCTTGATGCATTGTTAATTTCAAAAGCAAAAGCTATTCTATCACTGTTACGTTGTGAAGTCCACCCGAGAGCACTTTCTCCTGATTTTTTAGTATCCCCCGGACCATTATATAACCAGCTGGAATTGGAAAGATGTAATATTGAATCGGTCCACTCTGCTAATATATACAGGTTATCTTTGTCATAAGCAGCCTTTAATGTCAATCCGGGAGAACCCCCTCTGCTAAATGATGTTAATCCATCAAAAGTGCCGGTCATATTTAGTAAACCGTCGCTGTAAACCAGATTCGTACTTACATTAAGGGCATTGACTTTAAGGTAATCAGCAGTTTTCCAAAAAGCGGAATTAAGGGAAGATGGAGCAGGATTTACTTGTACTGCTTCCAACGTAGCCGTTTGATCTGAAGTAGGAGGAGGTGGTGTTTTATATAAATAATCCTTTTCACAAGCATAAACTCCAAAAACCAAAAGGAATAAAAGTAAAATCTTAATTGATTGATGAGTGTTTCGCATAATCTTTGATTTAAAAAACCAATGCATTGATTCCTTACAAGGTTAAATGAGCAGGGAATCAATACATCAATTTTTTGTTTTCAGCTTGGAAATATTTATTTATTCAAACAAAATAATTATTTGCAATGCACAGATTATTGAAGATAATTTTTAGCGAACACTGTATTGATTGTAATATCCATTTCATCAGCAGTAGATATTGACCAAACACCGTATGTTTTATTATTAGCAGCTGTAGTTGCATTGGTGACTGCTTCTGTAGCTTTTGGGTGATTCCAATAAGGAACAGTTGATGCATTATCAACAAAATCTGAACGCTTAAAACTAAAGCGTGCTGTAAATCCTGCTCTTAACTTACCAACTGTAGCTGTACCTGTGGGTGGGAAATATTGCTGGCCATTAAAGGAGAAATGAACTGAAACCGGTTTTGTTATAGGCTCGTTATCTAAGTGGCCATTCAATGGACGATACCTGTTCATAGTCATATTTCCAGTTAAAATATATCCATCATGTTGGTCAATGGAAATTGAAGTCAAATGAAACCAAGCTGTATCACTAATAGGGTCGGCAGCCACTTTAGTACTATCGGTATATTGGATTCCCAAATAGTTTAATCCGCATTTTCCTAATGCATCTCTGCCAGTTTCACCTGTATTGAAAGTTGAAAGCTGAACCCAAAAATGAATTGAACAACTCGCTAAATTATTTTCATTAAACACCATCATTGGGTTAAATCCAAAACTATTAAACCTTCCGGTTAACATGGTAACTGCCATGTTATAATATTCAGATTCCCAACCTACATTGCTGTGTGATTTGTCAAAAGCCCACTTTCCATTAGGAGCAACTGTATCAGCATCATTAATTAAATCAATCACAGCAGTACCAGGCACAAAGATTCCTGTGTCATTGGGATCTACATACACCGTATTGGTAATATATTCTGTAATGGTTTCTGTATCCTTTTTACATTGTGTAAATAATAAACTCATCCCTGCAGTTACAATCAGGGTTAATGCTAAAACTTTTTTCCTGGTTTTCATAAGTGTTTTTTTTTAGTTAATATTTTTTTCCTGTTGTACTTAATTATTGATTTGCTTGTTTTATGACTTATCTCACTTGATTTTTCAGACTCCAAATTTCCCACCTTATTCCATTCCGAGAAATGACGGCAAGCATTAAATGAACCCTAAAAAACATGATTATTGTCATGTATTTGGCAGTATAAGCCATAGATCATATGATAAAATAATCATTAGCCTATGAGTTTCAAGAAAGCATAGCCATAAATAATTATGCCCCGAAAAAAACAGTTGCAGTTTTATCAAGTAATATAATAAGCCCTAATGAATTATGCCGTAATATAAAACCATGAAAAACTGCTTAACGGCTTGTCCTTTCTTTTACAATTTAAACAAAAAACGAGGTTCATATTAATGGCCGTGACAAATAATAAAAGTTAATGCTAAAAAACGAAAATTAAATTATATCAGGCTATCAGTTTTTAATAGATTCTACAAAGTACATATCAATCTCTCCTTTGTTTTTAGCTTTTATTTTACCGCGGTGGGTGCAATCAAATTGGTCTTTGATGATTTCATAAGTCGGGCCTGATATATTTACCTTGCCAATCTCTCCACTGCTTTCCATTCTTGAGGCAGTGTTTACCGTATCACCCCATATATCGTAAGCGAATTTTTTAATCCCTACTATACCTGCTACAACAGGTCCTGTGTGGATTCCGAGTCTTAATTCAAAATAGGGCTGCCCTATCTTAATTCTTTCTTCTTTGTTTTTTATAATAAACGCCTGCATCTCCAACCCGGCTTTCACCACATCGAAAGGATGTGTGTTATTGGTAACAGGCAATCCCCCGGCACACATATAAGCATCACCAATCGTTTTTATTTTTTCTATTCCATATTTGGTTACAATTCTATCGAACTCACTGTAACAATAATTAATTTCCTGCACCAAATCTTCTGCACTTAACAATTCACTGGCTTGTGTAAAGTTTTTAAAGTCGGTGAACAAAACGCTTACCAAATCAAAGCTCTTCGCTTTTGCTGTGCCTGTTGCTTTCAACTCTTCCGCTGTTTCTTCAGGAAGGATGTTCAACAATAATTCATCGCTGCGTTTCTTTTCCTTTGATATACGGTTACGCTGTCTGAAGAATATGCCGGCAAACAACAATACAACTGCGAATCCGCCAATAAATCCATTCCGAACTAATTTTTGCCTGTTCAATTCCTGTTCCTGAATCTGTGCATCCTTATTTAACAAATCAATTTTTGCCTGTTTCTTTTCGAGTTCAAAATCGAAAACCATGCTTTTTAACTTATCAGCAGTAGCAGCATTATATAACGTGTCTTTAATGTCGATTAACAATGACTGATAATGAAATGCATTGGTATAATCATGCATTTTTGAATAGGAAATAGCAAGCTCTTCATATATTTCTTTCAATTCAAGATTGGCATTTGATCCACTGGCAAGATCCATCGCTTGCTTATAAGTCGTAATGGCTTTTTTGAGATCATTCTTTTTCTGATAGGTCCGTGCCAACTGTTTTAATGAAATGGCCATATCTACTTTTGAATCGAGCTTTTTTGCTTTATCAAATGCAGACGTATGAAATTGAATTGCTTTTGCAAAATCTCCTCGTTTCTGATATACCTCGCCGATATCATTTAACGTATAGGGTGTGTTTTCTGAATTTTCACCATAAGCCTGGTACGATCTTTCAAAATATTTCAAAGCAGTTGTGTCATCTCCTCTCTTGAAATAGATTTCTCCGATATTTACTGTAACCGCACCAATGGCATCATTGTCATGCAAATACTCACTTAATGGCAATGCCTTGAAATAACTTTCCAATGCCTTACCGTAATTCTGCGGTTTATTATAATAAACAGCACCGATGTTGATGTAGGAAGTCATGATCCTCAAGGTGTCATTGATTGATTCCGCAACCTTCAGTGACTTTAAATGCGACTCCAATGATTTTGCATCATCCCCCTGCTGCTGGTATACAGCACCTATATTGCTATACAAATTGGAAACACCGGTTTGGTCTCCTATACTGATGTACACTTTTAAAGCCTCCTGCCAGTTTAGCAACGCTTCACTTAGCTTACCCTGGTTGAAACGCGCGATGCCAATATTTTTTAGCGCAAGCCCTACCCCTTTTTTATTATTTGTTTTTGCTGCAAGTTCTTTAGCTTGGGTTGCATATCGGATCGCAATAACAGGGTCAGAACCGAAATAATACCTGCTTAATGAAATCAAGGCATTGACTTTTATTGAGTCATTATTTGATTTCATTAATAATGAATTGATCGAATCAGTAAAGGTATCAGCGACAGCTGTTGAACACAGAAAAAGGAATAAAATGCCGGTAATTAATTTTGGCCTGTTCATTTATGATTGGGGTCTTTACTGATTCAAAGAAACAACTTTTTAGTCTGAAAGAAAAACCAGCACTTTATTTAGGATAAAAGATTTAATTAAAAAACCGCCAGGACTAAATTCCCGGCGGCTTTTTCATTGCTTAAATATCAAGCTTTTATTGAACAGTTATTCGCATTGTTTTCGTTGCAATACCCTCTTTCTCTAAAATCAGGAAGTAAAATCCGCTGGCTGCTTTAGTAAGATCAAGCTCCATTAGGTTTTGGCCTTCCTGCGCTGAATGTGCCTCCTTCAGTATCGTATTACCGATGATGTCAATTACCCTGAGATTATATTTTATTTCCCCGTCTGAATTAAAAGAGACCAATAATTTTCCTGATGTAGGATTCGGGTATGCAGTCAGCTGTGAGGACGCATTTAAATCATCTTCAATAGTCCTGCAATTGAGATCGACACTAATAGCAAGTGTTTTTGCAACGGAAGAACTGCAGGCATTTTTTGCAACCACACTTAACGTAGCAGAAGTAGCAGTTGCAGTAGTAAATTTAACAGTTGCCGACGTGCCTGTTGGTGTTCCGACAAAAGTGGCACCCCCTGAAATGCTCCAGGAATACGATGTTGCGCCGGTAACAGCTGCTATTGAATATGCGCCTGCTGCTTGTGTTTTACAAACCTGAGTTGCACCGGTAACAGAACCCGGTTGAACAGGTGCAGCTGATACGGTCAATGTACTTGCTGCGCTTGCACCGCATGAATTAGCGGCAACAACAGATATGACTCCTGATCCTGTAAAACTATTTCCAAAATTAACTTTGATAGAAGTTCCATTGTTAGTAGTAATGTTTACTCCTGAAGGAACCGTCCAGGTATAACCTGAGGTACCATTAACAGGAGATATGGAATATGTTTGTGAACTCTTTTGACACAAATTACTTGTTGGTCCTGTTATGGGTCCTGGTGCAGTTGGTTTAGATCGAATAGCTAAACTAGCTGCTGTACCATTGCCACAACCGTTGGAAGCAAAAACTGTAATGCTTCCTGAAATGAATCCTGAAGGCAAGGTAACCGAAACCTCATATTCATTATAAACATTAAGCCCTGCAAATGTGAAAGGATTACCAGAATGTCCTAAACCATCAGAGATGATGCTACCGGCAGGTGCTAACCAAGTATAGGAAGTTGCACCAGAAATACCTTTTACTTCGTAATCATAGGTACTGCCTGAACAAACACCAACTGTTTTATTATCACTTGCATCAGAAGCATAAAATACTGGCGTTCCAGGTACTAAACCACTGAATGCAACATTAGCCGAAGCTACTGCTGTGCATCCTTTTGAATCAGTTATTTTAACGGAGTATGCTCCAGCTCCAATACCGGATAATGATTGTGATGTTGAACTTCCAGGTGTCCATAAATAAGTATACCCTGGCGTTCCACCCAACACCGATACGGTAGTTGTTCCATTTGGTGTATTACAAGCAGTAGGTGTTGATGAGGCGGTTGCAGTCAATTGAGAAGGGACAAAAAGAGTGGCAGAAGCAATGGCGGTACATCCGTTCGCATCAGACACAGTATAATTATAAGTGCCCCCGACTAGGTTTATAGTACCAGCGCCCCCATAGTTGTAAGCAAGCGTTCCACCTGCTGCTGATAATGTAACACTACCGAGCTGACCATAGCATGAAGGTTGTATTGTTGTAGCTGTTAATACAAGTAATGACGGTGCTGAATTAATCAATGCCGAGGTACTTGCTGAACATCCGTTAGCATCAGTTACTGTATAATTGTACGTGTTTGCACCTAATGCTGTTGTTCCATCACCACCAATTGCATATGCCGGAGTTCCTCCATTTGCAACAAGCGATACACTTCCTGTTTCTCCAAAACATTTTGGCTGAGTTGGTGTTGCTGTTAATGTTAGCAATGAAGGTGCTGCATTTATTATTGCTGAAGTACTTGCAGTACATCCGTTAGCGTCTGTCACTGTGTAATTATAGGTTCCTGCACTAAGTCCAACTATTGCACCGCTGCCAATTGTGTAGGCAGGTGTTCCTCCTGCTGCCACAAGCAATACACTTCCTGTTTCTCCATAACATTTTGGTTGAGTTGGCGTAGCTGTTAATGTAAGCAATGATGGTGCTGCGTCAATAATTGCAGAAGTATTTGCGGAACATCCGTTAGCATCAGTTACTGTATAATTGTAAGTGTTTTCACCTAATACTGTTGTTCCATCACCACCGATCGTATATGCAGGAGTTCCTCCATTTGCAACTAGCGATACACTTCCTGTTTCGCCAAAGCATTTTGGTTGTGTGGGTGTTGCAGTTAATGTAAGCAAGGAAGGCGCCGGGTCAATAGTAGCAGTGGCTGTGGCAGTACATCCATTAGCATCCGTTACTGTAAAGTTATAAG
>JANOXC010000191.1:0-16019 GCA_031418215.1 Bacteroidota bacterium | reverse complement strand
CTCGGCGCCAGCGCCTTGATGCAGGGTCTTGCAGATGGATATTTTGTAATTCCTTATACCATTGGGGCTTACTTATCAAATGAAATAAGTACCAAGGCAATTCCTACTGATCATGAGGCATTTGTTGAAGCAGAGAAAAATGTACAACAAAAAATTGAAAAGTTCTTTGCAGTAAAAGGAACAAAGTCTGTGGATCATTTTCACAAACAATTGGGAAAGATCATGTGGGATAAATGCGGGATGGCCAGAAATGCGCAAGGTCTTACAGAGGCCATTCAAGAGATAAAACAATTGCGTAAAGAATTCTGGAATGATGTTCGTATTCCCGGAACAGCAGATGAATTTAATCCTGAATTGGAAAAGGCAGGTCGTGTTGCCGATTTTCTGGAATTAGGTGAGTTGATGTGCAAGGATGCGTTAGCAAGAAATGAAAGTTGTGGTGGTCACTTCCGCGAAGAGTTTCAAACGCCCGAAGGAGAAGCCATGCGACAGGATGAACAGTATATGTATGTTGCAGCTTGGGAATATAAGGGGGAAGGTGAAACGGATCATAAGGAAGAATTAATTTATGATGTTGTGCATCCGGCGCAAAGAAATTATAAGTAATTTGAGGAGGAAGGAGATAGGCAAGAGGAGTGAGTAAGCAGCCTAAGTATTGAAGAGTTCAATGATGAAGTTCTAACCTAAAATCATAAACTCATGAAAACAATTAATTCATACAAAGATCTTTTTGTATGGCAAAAAGGAATGGAAATAGTTAAAGAAGTTTATTTGTTGAGTTCAAAATTTCCAAGGGAAGAAAACTTTGGATTAACAAGTCAAATCAGAAGAGCTGCAACTTCTGTCCCTTTAAATATTGCAGAAGGATATGGAAGAAGTACACCGAAGAGTTATAGAAACTATTTGCGATATTCAAGATCAAGCGTAAATGAAGTTGAAACATCAATGTTAATTGCGTTAATGTTGAATTTTATTTCAGAAAATGATTGTTGTAATTTGAAAAACATATTGGAAGCGGAATCAAAAATGTTGATCTCATTAATAAATAAGATAAATGATTGAGTAATTTACTATTGCCTCTTGCCTATCTCCTTATTCCTAAAAAACTAATCCCTAATCACTGATCCCTTAATAGCAATACACTAATGAATCTTACTCTAAAAATCTGGCGCCAAAAAAACAGCAACGACAAAGGAAAACTTGTTGATTATAAAGTTGCTGATATCTCCCCCGATATGTCATTTCTGGAAATGATGGATGTGCTGAATGAGCAAATAATAAACAAAGGCGACGATCCTGTTGCATTCGATCATGATTGCCGTGAAGGTATTTGTGGTAGCTGCAGCATGTTCATTAATGGACGTGCTCATGGCCCAAAGGAGCGGATTACAACCTGCCAATTGCATATGCGCTCTTTTAGCGACGGTGAAACAATCGTCATCGAACCCTGGAGAGCAAAAGCATTTCCTGTTATTAAAGATTTAGCTGTTGACCGTTCAGGGTTTGACCGTATTATTGCTTCCGGAGGATTTATTTCTGTGAATACCGGAAATGCAGTAGAAGCCAATACAATTCCAATTCCAAAGCAAGATGCCGACGATTCATTTAATGCGGCAGCATGCATTGGATGTGGTGCATGCGTTGCAACATGTAAGAATTCTTCGGCAATGCTTTTTGTGTCCGCTAAAATTTCCCATTTTGCATTATTGCCACAAGGAAAAATTGAGCGCGAATCGCGGGTGTTAAAGATGGTTGCTCAAATGGATGCGGAAGGTTTTGGTAATTGCACCAATACATTGGCTTGCGAAGCAGAATGCCCAAAAGGAATTTCTGTGGAGAACATAGCCCGCATGAATCGTGAATATGCAGTGGCACAGATTACTTCGAAATAGTTTTAAGTTTAGTGTTTTTGGTTTAGTGTTTAAGGTTTTTAGTTGTGATATAAAAAACAATACTGTAAGTTTTATAGCTATTAATATTTTGTCATTCTGAACAAGCCTTTAGGCGCCAGTGAAGAATCTCTGGATTTTGATGCGAGCAGATTTGGTGCTTTGCAAGATGTAATATTCTTCAATGAAAATTGAGAGATCCTTCGCTAACGCTCTGGATGACAAAAAGAGGAAGCAAATTGCCAACTGCAATTTGAAAACGGCCTACTGCCGCTGCCTACTGCCGCTTTCACATCATAAAAAATTGTCGGATATTTGTAGTATGAAAAAGTGGGTTTTTGTATTCGCATTATACTTTGTAAACACTTTTTGCAAGGCCCAATCCTTTTATTCTCCTTGTATTGATCCTGCTAAATATGTAAATATATTTTATCCCTGTTATTCTCTTTATGAGCCAGTTTGTGGCTGTGACGGCAATACATACAGGAGTCCCTGCACAGCTGTAAATCAGTATGCTTTAAATGCTGGGAACTATGTTGACGGCCCATGTGCAGATTTTCATTATGTAATTGAACCCAACCTGGTTCAGTATACATTGCCGGTTCGGATGTATAAGAAAACCTCCGGGTATGTTAAAATAGCAATTTTTGATTTATATGGCAAGCTTTATTATCAGTCGTCGATTTCAATTCCGATTGGCCGTAGTGATAAAGAGATTAATGATATATCATCTTATCTTCCTGGAATATATTTTATTGAAATTATCACTGATGAAGTGCGTCAGGTTACTAAGTTTATGATTGCGCAACGCGAATAACTTCAATATTGAATTTCCAGATTTGCTATATATAATTTCAGGTCTTCAAAAAAAATATTGAATTCGTTTTTAAAATCTTCATAGTTTTCTGTTAGTGCAATCGTGGCATTACCCAGGTTCGATTCAAATTTTGTTCTGCGCGACAAACCTTTTAAAGCCATATC
This sequence comes from Bacteroidota bacterium, assembly GCA_031418215.1. Lineage (GTDB taxonomy): Bacteria > Bacteroidota > Bacteroidia > AKYH767-A > OLB10 > JANOXC01. Next base: position 13,149 of record JANOXC010000191.1, on the reverse strand, counting down.
AATGCCCGGTATTTGAGCATATCCTGAAAGCCAATTGTCCCTTCGCATATAGGCATACATATGTCTCGTTTTTTCCGGCATCATTTTAATTCTGCTATCAAGGGCGGCGTAAATATTAAACGTATAGGTTTCCAGCGGTAAGGGGTGGTGATTGTTCCATCCGGCAGCTAAAAAGTGGTCATATAAAATATCGAGGGCAACAGGTGCGTATTTACCGACATAAGGCCGTAGTCTGATTTTTCCCAGTCTTACAATATCGTGTGTATCAGTATAGGTATCTATTGCTCTGTGAAGCCTAATCCCTTTTTGAATGCCGGAGTCATATTGTTGAAGCACATTTCCCTTAACATGATCAGCAATAAAATTTCCAAACAGTAACTGCTCGTCATTACCGGATAAGTATAAATGGGCCAGGTAATTCAATCTGTTCGTTATTTCTTACATCAATGATACAACAGGATATTGAATTCACCTAATTTCGCAACACTTCAATTTCCACAGCAAATAATGAACGATTTATACTTTTGGATAGCTTTCAATGCTTTTATATTATTAATGCTTGCCCTTGATCTTGGCGTTTTTCAAAAGAAGGATCATGTAATTACTGTCAAGGAGTCGCTGCGATGGATAGCCTTATGGGTGACGTTAGCTATGTTGTTTAATGCTTTCATTTTTTATTGGAAAGGGAGTGAGAAAGCACTTGAGTTCTTTACGGGCTATCTCATTGAGATGTCATTAAGTGTAGACAATCTTTTTGTATTTATTATCATCTTTTCTTATTTTAATGTGCCTAAAAAATATGAACACCAAGTTTTATTCTGGGGCATATTGGTAGCATTGGTACTGCGCGGTACATTTATTCTTGCAGGAGTTGCCATGTTTAATGCTTTTCACTGGATGGTATATTTTTTTGGTGCCATATTGGTTTATACAGGAGTTAAAATGCTTTTTTATGATGATAACGCTAATAAGGATCTTTCCAAAAATACAGCCGTACGAATTTGCCGGAAAATATTTCCCCTCACTGAAGATTACCACGGCCATAGTTTCTTCGTAAAGATTAATCGCAAACTTTTTTTCACACCGCTTTTCCTGGTTTTGATGGTCATCAATATTACAGACCTGGTTTTTGCAGTTGATTCAATTCCTGCAGTGCTTGCTATCAGCAATGATGCATTTATTGTTTATACCAGCAATATTTTCGCCATCCTGGGATTGCGGTCGATTTATTTTGCATTATCAGGAATGATTCATCTCTTTCGTTTTTTAAAATACGGACTTGCTTTGATATTGTCTTTTGTAGGTATCAAAATGCTTATTGCTGCATATTATGATATTCCCACAGGATGGGCCTTGGCGGTGGTGTTGGGAATTCTTTCCATCAGCATGATCACTTCCATCGCTATTAAAGAAGAGAAGCATGGACATTAAATTTATGCTGGGATTTTTGAAATATTATTTTACATCACAGTCAAAGCATGATGTGCATTCACCTTTTGTGTATTCATTGATGACAAATGTAATTTTACCAGATAACCCTTCGGCTGAATTTACTAGGATCGAAAAAATAAGAAATCAACTTCAAAAAAAAAAACAATTAATAGATACGGAGGATTTCGGCGCGGGCCACAATAGTAAGTCCATAAGGGAGCAAACAGTTGCAGCAATTGTAAGAAATTCAAGTAAACCTGCAAGGTATTGCCGACTAATGTACCGCTTGATATATTATTTTAAACCAAAAAATATTTTAGAACTGGGAACATCATTTGGCATAACGACTATGTACATGGCAAAAGGTAATCCGGATGGGTCGATTGTAACCATTGAAGGGAGTAAGGAAATAACAGGTTATGCGGAAAGTAATTTTAAGGCTGAAGGGCTGAATAATATCATACTTGTGAATGGTAGATTTGAAGAACAATTGACGGAGGTTTTAGCTGGCATGACGACCTTAGATTTTATATATATTGATGGAAACCATAAGTTGTTGCCAACCATTGCTTATTTTGAGCAAATTCTTGAAAAGTCACATAAAAACACCATCTTTGTTATAGATGATATTAACTGGAGCGCTGAGATGCAAAAGGCCTGGAGTATTATTAAAAATCATACTAAGGTGCATGTAACGGTAGATTTGTTTATGATGGGGTTGGTCTTTTTAAATCCTGACTTAAGCAAGGAACATTTTATCATACGGTATTGAAAGTAATTAAGCGTAGGTGATTAGGCAAATAGGCGAAGAGGCAAAAAGGCGATTAGGCAATGAAGCGAAGAGGTAAATAGATGATACAGCCGAGAGGTGATTAGGTAATAATAATAATTCTAAGAAGTTGATAAGAAAATGCAGTCAGTAATTGATATTAAAAATATTTCCAGGGTATATAAGGTCGGGGAAGAAAAAATTTATGCTTTACGATCAATTACACTGAACATTTTCAAGAATGAGTATGTAGCTTTGATGGGATCATCGGGTTCAGGAAAATCAACATTGATGAATATTTTAGGCTGTTTGGACACACCTACAACAGGGGAGTATTTATTGGATGGTACAGCGGTGGCACACATGAGTGATAATGATCTCGCCGAAATCAGGAACAGGAAGATCGGATTTATTTTTCAGACCTTCAATCTTTTGCCACGTTACACAGCATTGGAAAATGTTGCCCTTCCATTAGTTTATGCCGGCTTGTCAAAAGAGGAAAGGATGGCGAAGGCAGAAAAAGCATTGCGTGATGTTGGATTAGGTGATCGTATGACGCATAAGCCCAATGAACTCAGTGGAGGACAGCGTCAACGTGTTGCTGTTGCCAGAGCATTAGTAACCAATCCTGCTATTATTTTAGCCGATGAGCCAACAGGAAACCTCGATTCAAAGACTTCAGAAGAAATCATGGTTCTGTTTGGAGAGATACATCGAAATGGGAATACGGTTATTGTTGTAACACATGAGGAAGATATTGCATTGCATGCGCATCGTATTGTAAAGCTGAAGGATGGAATGGTTGAAAATGATCATAAAAATGAACATATTATCACAAGTTAAACTTTGCAATGAAAATTTATACTAAAACGGGTGATAGAGGGGAAACTTCTTTAATCGGAGGAACTCGTGTGCCGAAGTCTCACCTCCGCATTGAAGCCTATGGAACAATTGATGAATTAAATTCATGGATAGGATTAATCAGGGACCAGCAGATAAGTAACGTTTCTGTAAAAGCCCTTTTGGAAATTCAGGACAGACTTTTTACCATCGGTTCACTATTAGCGGCCGACCCTGAAAAATCAAAAATGAAATTGCCATTGATAAATGCAAATAATATCACTTTTCTGGAGCAGGAAATTGATTCGATGAATGAAGTTACACCTGAATTAAAATCATTTATTCTTCCCGGAGGTCATACTACGGTTTCTTATTGTCATATTGCAAGATGTGTATGCCGACGTGCAGAAAGATTGGTAGTTCATTTGAACGAAGATAGTCCTGTAGAAGATAAAATAATTATATATATAAACAGGTTATCTGATTATCTTTTTACTTTGGCGCGTTTTATGACGCATGAGTTGCGAATTCCAGAGACGCCATGGAGTCCTCGGATGGACTAAATTTAACCAACTTTGAACTTTTTTTAAACCGGCCGAAGAGGCATTAGCCTTTTCGTTGTGGCTATTTATAAATGAACTTTTATTTTTTCTCGGTTATGCAGTTTTAGTCGGCATGCACCCAGGATTAATTGGATATAATTTTTGTTCGATTGGATTATTATGGGTTTTAAACAGAAAAATGTAATAATAAAGTTATTCTAATGTTAATGTAACTTAATCATACACCAGTTCGTCATAGCTTTACCACAACCATATATATAATTACCGCTATGAAACGGAGCGTACTCATACTACTGACTATTTTATTTTCCATCCAGCAAAATTCATTTTCCAAATCTGACAACATACGCGGCTCTGTTATCGATCAACAGCAAAAACCGGTAGAGTTTGCCAATGTCGTGCTTTTAAATAAGGAAGACAGCTCACTGGTGAAAGCGGCATTAACGGATGAGACCGGGAATTTTATTTTTGAAGGCATACCTCAGGGACAGTATGTTTTGTTGATTGCTCAGATTGGATTTGAGAAATACGAAGCACCGATAGCATACAACAGTGAATTGCTTGAACTCCCTGCCATTAAGCTGGAAGGAACAACAGTAGCATTGAAAGAAGCAAGAATAGAAGCTGTCCGTCCACTCATTGAACACAGAGTCGACAGAACAGTTTTAAATGTGGAAAATAGTATTGTAAATACCGGCTCAACTTTATTGGAGATATTAAAGCGGTCGCCAGGCGTTTCTGTTGATAATGATGGAAATATAAGTCTGAAGGGAAAACAAGGTGTAATGATTATGATTGACGGGAAACCAACCTATCTCTCCGCTTCCGATTTAACCAATATGTTGAGGCAAATGCGCTCAGAGGAATTATCACAGATCGAAATTATCACCAATCCATCTGCTAAATATGATGCTGCGGGAAACTCCGGAATTATCAATATTGTATTAAAGAAGAAACAAAACCTTGGTTTTAATGGATCGGTTCACAGCAGTTATGGGCAGGGTGTATATCCTGATTTCAGTAGTGGTATAAATTTGAATTACCGCAATGAAAAGTTCAATGCATTTGGCAGTTATAATTTCTGGAGAGGATTTTATTTTGAAGACAATCATCTTGTGCGCAAGTTTAAGGAGGAAGAATATACTTCAACTCTTGATCAAAACACTTTCGATAAAGCAAAAAATGACAATCATAATTCGAGAGTGGGGATGGACTATTACCTCAATGACAGGAATACGATTGGGTTTTTAGTAAAGGGAAGCTTAAGCACGAATGATGATAAAACAACCAGTACGACAGAAGTATATAACCAAAACGCTTATCCGGATTCAGGATACACCACTATCAATAAAAGCGACAGTAAGTGGAGTAATTACACTGCCAACCTGAATTACCGTTTAGTGTTAGATACCGTTGGATCAGAACTTACAGCCGATGTTGACTTTGCGCGTTATGACAACCAGTCGAATTTTTATTTTGAAACAGATCATTTTTCAAATGATCCTACTTATGTCCCCTATAAGGTACTGGAGAAAAATCATCAGCCTGCAAACATTACCATTCAAGCAGCAAAAATAGATTGGAACCATCCATTGAATAAAAAGATGAAAGTGGAAGGCGGTGGAAAAACCAGTTTTGTAACTACTGATAATGATGTTAAATATTACAATATTGTGGAAGGAGAAGAAGTGCTTGATCCGGGTAAGTCAAACCATTTCAATTATACTGAAAACATCAATGCTTTATATATAAACTGGTCGGGGGAATTTGGAAAAGTTGGATTACAAACCGGATTGCGTGGCGAACAGACCATAGCAAAAGGTGAGCAAATGACAACGGCTGAAGATTTCAAACGCGATTACCTGCAGCTATTTCCCAGTGCATTTGTGAGTTATAAAATAACTGAAAAACATCAATTGGGAGTTACGTACAGCCGTCGCATCGACAGACCCGCATACCAGGATTTAAATCCATTTCGTTATTTCCTCGATCCACAAACATTCCAGGAGGGAAATCCCAACCTGCAGCCACAGTTGACTAATTCATTCGAGTTCTCGCATACGTTTATGGGAGCTATCACTACAGCTATTAATTACAGTCATACCAACAATGCCATGACAAAAGTCACCAAACAGATTGATTCTACACGTACGACTTATGTGACCACTGAAAATTTTGACTCACATGACAATTTCGGTTTTAGCCTCAGTATTCCTTATGAAATCAGTAAATGGTGGCTGACCAGTAATAACTTTAATGTTTTTAACAACCGTTTTCAGGGTGAAGTGGCAGGTGGTGCGATTGATCAGCAACTAACTACCTTCATGTTCAATACCAATAATTCCTTCAAGCTGCCTAAAGGCTGGTCAGTTGAGGTGTCTGGATATTACAATTCAGAAATGGTTTGGGGAACTTTTCTTCTCGCCCCTCAATATTCTGTGGGCGCAGGGGTTGGTAAATCATTTTTACATGAACGACTACGTTTGAAAGTTGATTTGAATGACATTTTTTGGACAGAAAGAACGAATGCAACCATGAAGTACAATAATGTGGATGCCACCTTTAAACAGATCAATGACACAAGGTTTTTTCGTATTCACCTGAGCTATAATTTCGGAAAACAAACCGTTGAACAGGCAAGAAGGAGGAGGGGTGGAGCTGAAGATGAACAAAACAGGGTGAAAACCGGCAAGTAAATGCCAATGGAAGCCTTGCTTCCAAGGCTTGAGAAAACTAATTGGCCTGGGAAATCATTTCCAATTAGGGCATAGAATAACCGTTCCTTTAGATCTGTTGATAATAATTAGCTTTTCCCATTAATATTTTTTTACTTTTGCGCGCCTTAATAGGGAGGCTATTCGCCAATACCGGAATTGTTTTTTCTGATTGTTGGCAGTCTTTCTAGAGAATTATTAAACAGAAACCTGTAAATCATAGCACTATGTATTGGACCCTTGAACTGGCATCACACCTTGAAGACGCCCCTTGGCCGGCGACTAAGGATGAGTTGATTGATTATGCCATTCGCTCAGGCGCACCTATGGAAGTGATTGAAAACCTGCAGGAACTGGAGGATGAAGGGGAGGCTTATGAAACGATTGAAGAAATATGGCCTGATTACCCTACCAAGGATGATTTCTTTTTTAATGAAGATGAGTATTAGTATCAAGTAGTTCTATCCTTCGCTTTTGCGTGTGCAAACCCAGTAGCTGTGAAGTAATTAGCTTCGGATAGTAAAAAGTATCAAGTATCAAGACTTGAACCTAACAATCCTGAATTTTTTTTCAGAGTGCACATTTTTTTATTCAATACTTTACTTGCTTTTTAGCCTTTAGCTTATTAGCTAATAAAGTCTAATTTCGACGCATGTCGCAAAAGCACGACCCTTATGCTGCCATGCGCAGCCGCGAATTCCGGTTTTTTATTTGGGCTAAACTGCTGCTTACCGTTGCACTGCAAATGCAGGCTGTAATTGTAAGCTGGTTTATTTACGATAAGACAAAAGACACCCTTGCACTTGGAATGATTGGGTTGACGGAGGCTGTTCCTGCTTTATTGCTTGCCTTGCCCGGAGGAATCATAGCGGACCGTTATAACAGAAGAAAAATATTGATTGCTTCCACCATCATCATGTTGGCAGCCTCTGTGTTCCTGGCCTTTTATGCTTATGGATTGGGTTCGGTTCAACTTTGGCCTGCTTATGCTGTTATTTTTATTGTTGGTGCTGCACGAGGGTTTTACAATCCGTCTCAGGGCCCTTTTTGGTCGCAATTGGTGAATCGGGAAAGCTATGTGAATGCCTCGGTTTGGAATAGCAGTATGTGGCAGACAGGTGCTGTAAGCGGACCAGCTTTAGGTGGAATCTGTTATGCATGGCTCGGTGCCCCAATCTCCAGCATAATCGTTTGCATACTCATTGTGGTTACCCTTACTTATTATATTCTGATTGGCAATAAACCCGTTTTTATCAGCAACCGTGCAGAGCCTGTGATGCAGTCGCTTCTTGCAGGAATTAAATATGTATGGAACAGTAAAACACTCTTTTCAGCTATAGCATTGGATATGTTTGCCGTGCTCTTTGGCGGTGCTGTAGCCTTATTACCTGCCTTTGCCGACCAGGTTTTACATGTTGGGCCTGAAGGATTGGGTTTTTTAAGAGCTGCACCGGCATTAGGGGCTGTGCTGATGGCCTTTTGGCTTGCTTTCAACCCACCACGTCATAATGCAGGAATAAAGATGTTGTGGTGCGTGGCAGGATTTGGTTTGTGTATGATTTGTTTTGCGCTATCTGAAAATTTTTATCTGTCATTTCTCATTTTATTGTTGAGCGGTATGTTTGATAATGTAAGTGTTGTGATTCGTTCCACCATTTTACAAACACAAACACCAGATGCCATGCGCGGACGGGTAGCCGCTGTCAATAGTATTTTTGTAGGCAGTAGTAATGAGTTGGGAGCATTTGAATCAGGACTGGCAGCAAGATTGATGGGATTGGTAACTTCCGTGATTTTTGGAGGTTGTGTAACCTTGGGTGTAACGCTTGCTGCTTTCAAACTTTCACCGGCACTTAGAAAGTTAAATTTGTAGTTTTATTATTATGTTCTTTTACTGTATGAAAAGCAATAAAAATATTTTTGTCGTAATGAAGCGTTTATTGGTCGAAAAAACGGGCTGATGTTGGTTTAAGTTTTTACTTTTAACGCTTGGTAAAAAATTAGGAGAATTTGGTAGGCAGACAAATAATTAGCAGTAGTTTACATTATTACAATAAATTTAATAAAAATGTTCATTTTAATAATGTATAAATAGTAAAAGAGGCATTATCTACTCGCAATTTTGACTTGATTCTGGTTTCTTAATTCTTGATACAATTTCCTAAAATAAATCAAACCATAACAAACAACCTCAAACAATTTCAAACCTATTAGCATCCGAAGCATTTTGTGCCACCGCTAAAGCTAAGGCGACACGCGGTCTGCTTAGGAAGCTTAAACTCAAAACCTTAAACTTAACCTTCCACAAAAAATATGCGTAACAAGCTAAAATTAATTTTATTCTTAGGATCATTTGCAATACTTGCATCCTGTTCTTCCAACAAAACAGCTCAGGAATCTGCTTTTGTTGATCCGTTAACAGAAAACATGGATACCACAGTTCGTCCGGGTGATGATTTTTTTCAATATGCCTGCGGTACATGGCTGAAGAAAAACCCTATCCCATCCAATGAGCGCTCCTGGGGAATATGGTCTATGGTGCAAGATGAAACATATCAGCGCATGAAAGAAATCAGTGAGGCTGCTGCCGCTAAATCCGATGCAAAAAAAGGAAGTAATGCGCAGAAGATCGGTGATTTCTGGTTTGCAGGAATGGATACGATTAATATTGAAAAGTTAGGTATCGCACCATTGAAGGATGAATTGAATAAAATAAACAGCATTACAGATATTAAAAGCCTCGTAATGGTTGCAGGACATTTGCAAACAATAGGAGTAGAAGCAATGTGCGGAATATATATTTACCAGGACGAGAAAAACAGTGAAGTGCTGACGTTACATCTTTACCAGGGCGGTCTCGGTTTACCCGATCGTGATTATTATTTTAAAACAGATAATCGTACATCTAAAATCAGAAGTGCTTATCCGGAACATTTAACCAACATTTTCAAATTAGCGGGAGACAATGATTTGGCAGCTGCTAAAAATGCCGCTACGGTACTACGTATTGAGACAGTGCTTGCTAAAGCATCACGTAAACTGGAGGATCTTCGTGATCCGTATAAGAACTATAATAAATATTCAATAACCGATTTAAATAAATTGACACCCTCAATACCATGGAGTGAATTATTGACTACCATGAATATTAATAAAATAGATTCTGTTGTTGTTGGTCAACCGGAGTTCTATAAAGCATTGGATCAGGCATTGCATAGTGTGAGCCTGAATGACTGGAAAACATATTTGCAATGGCACCTCATCAATAACTATGCATCCAATCTAAGTAGTAATTTTGATAAGGAGCATTTTCGTTTTTTCGGAACGGTACTTTCAGGTGTTAAAGAGCAACGTCCACGATGGAAGCGTGTATTAGATGCTGAAGAAGGTGGATTGGGTGATGCATTGGGACAATTATACGTTGAGAAATATGTTTCACCTACAGTACGTAAACGGTATGACGATCTCACCAATAACATCTTTGAGGCCTATCGAGAAAGAATCAAGAACCTGGATTGGATGAGTGACAGCACCAAACAGTTAGCCATTTTCAAATTAAATAGTGTAACAAAAAAAGTAGCTTATCCTGATAAGTGGAAAGATTATTCTGCAATGGATATTTCCCGCGAATCGTATTTAGTTAATTGTATAAATGCTAATAAATGGCAATATAATTACCAGGTAAATAAGTTAGGCAAGCCTGTCGATAGAAGTGAATGGGATATGACACCACAAACCTATAATGCTTATTACAACCCTTCCAATAATGAAATCGTTTTACCTGCTGCAATATTTATTATCCCCGGATTAGCTGATTCACTTGCCGATGATGCAATCATTTATGGTTATGCAGGAGCAAGCACCATCGGACATGAAATAACACATGGGTTTGATGACCAGGGAAGACAGTTTGATGCCAAGGGTAATTTAAGAGACTGGTGGACACCGGCTGATGGTAAGCAGTATGTTGAACGTGCTAAAAAAATTGTTAATCAATTCAATGAATTTGTTGTGCTTGATAGTATGCGCATCAATGGTGAAGCCACTCAAGGAGAAAACATTGCTGATTTAGGTGGTGTAGTACTCGGCTTTGAAGCATTTAAGAAAACAGAACAATATAAATCCGGAAAGAAAATTAATGGATTGACCCCCGAGCAAAGGTATTTTCTGGGTTATGCATTGTCATGGTTGGGACATCAGCGTGATGAGTCATTGGCCAATAGAATAATGACTGATGTACATTCACCAAACTTCCTGCGTATTAACGGACCGCTGAGCGACGTGCCTGAGTTTTATACAGCATTCAATGTTCAGCCCGGCGATAAAATGTATCGTGCTGATAGTTTAAGAGTATTAATCTGGTAAAATATTAAAACAATCCATTGTTAAAGTAAACGTGTATATGGTTTACTTTGTGATGGGTTAAAAGTATTTAATCACCTCATTATTTAATCACCTCTTCGCTTAATCGGCTCTTCGCTTAATCGCTTAATCACCTCATCGCCTGAATAATGATTTACCTAAAGCTATTAATGGAAAGCGTGCTGATGGCACTCAATGCTTTAGTGATAAATAAGCTACGTACTTTTTTATCATTGCTAGGCATTACCATTGGTATTTTTGCCATCATCAGTGTGTTTACCGCAGTTGATGGACTTGAATCTAATGTGAAAGGGAGCATTGAGTCATTGGGATCCAATGTGGTGTATTTACAAAAATGGCCATGGACTTTCGGTGGTGATTACCCGTGGTGGAAATACTGGCAGCGACCATTGCCGGGTTACAAGGAGATGGAACAATTGCGAAAGCGTAATACACTGGCAAAGGAATTTGCATTTATTGCATCAGCAAACAATCAAACCATAAAATATAAAAGCCTCAGTGCTGAAAATTGTGACATTTCAATGGTATCGCATACCTATGCTGAGATTACCACTTTTAATATTTCAGAAGGAAGATATTTTACTGAAACAGAATCAGAGAGTGGTTACCCTGTTGTAATACTTGGTGCTGATGTACGGAAAATATTATTTCCCAATGAACTGGCAGAAGGGAAATATATAAAATCAAAAGGAAGAAAGCTTCGTGTAATTGGTGTTTTTTCTCGGGAGGGAGAAAGCATCGTTGGTGATAGTCGCGACAATGCAATTGTGGTGCCTATAAATTTCGCCAGAAAAGTATTAGATATTCGCTCCGACCAATTAAACCCTTTTATTATGGCGAAAGCGAAAGACGGTATATCGAACAAAGCATTAATGGAAGAGCTGCGCGGAAATATGCGGAGTATCAGAAGACTTCGTCCGATGGAAGATGATGATTTTGCTTTGAATGAAACAAAATTATTGTCTTCACAGGTTTCCGGAATGTTTGATGCCATCTCCATTGGCGGGTGGATCATCGGCGGATTTTCCATTTTAGTTGGCGGTTTTGGTATTGCGAACATCATGTTTGTATCGGTAAAAGAAAGAACAGGAATTATCGGCATTCAAAAATCACTGGGTGCAAAAAAATATTTTATCCTGTTACAGTTTCTTACTGAATCAGTATTTCTTTGTTTGATTGGAGGACTCTTGGGGATTTTTCTGGTATATATAATAACCTTGGTTGCATCCAGCGCCGGATTTGACATGCCATTAACCTGGGCAAATGCATTTTTGGGCATCAGCGTCTCAGCATTGATCGGTATCATTTCCGGATTTGTTCCTGCTTTTACTGCTAGCAGATTGGATCCTGTGGAGGCGATTCGGTCGAATGGGTAATTTAAAGACTGCCCTTAATAATTAACGATACAACCTGGCGCAAGTCTTCTGACTTGCGCCTTAAAATCATTCCATTATCACGATGTTAAGTTGCCCATTACAACCACAATAATCTTTTGCACTATTGAAGATATAATTTTCCGAATTTTCAACAAGCTCGGATTTAGCAGGATTATTATGGAGGTAATCCAGCCATTGATCAATCATTTCATTTGTTGTTAATTATATCGGGTGATTAACCTGTTATCAAAATTGATATTTGGTATTGTTGCTATTTGACTTACCATGTTTCTCAAAAAGTTTTTGCATCCACTCCTTACGACTTACTTGCGCATTTTCCATAATAGCGCCTATTATTTTAAATGAATTGTATTTTTTCATGCCACGCACTATTTCTTCCAAATTAATATTTCCATTTTTGGAAATGATCAGGTGAAAGCTCATGATTGCACATGCATGGACTACTAATTCTTTATTATTCTGACAATGTTTTTATGCTATCAAGCAAAATGTAACAGTATTGTGACCGAATAAAAACATCAATCCAGCCAACAACAGGAAAGGATATAAAGTAGATTCCAACGGGATTTTTAAATTTGTATTTGCTACTCATGAAACTAAAGTATAACTTTATCAGCTATTGTATTTATTACTAATCACAACTTGCTACTTATGTTGAGGAACATTTATAATGATTATTCAGGCACAAGTCGAACAGCGCACATTCTTCGCGCGAAGCCCCGATAACTATCGGGGTGCGCCAGTTAGCGGGGAGGAGATTGCTTTTACGAATGCAGGAACCTCACAGGTTCATTTAAATTGTATAAAGAACAATGTCGGTAATATTAATATTTATTAGTTTTCTTTTGTTATTTGTTGTTATTTATAGTATTTCAAATGCTGATTTTTTTGAGGCTATAGTAAAAAGCATGTTATTTTTTAGCATATTGATTTTTTTTTCTTCTGAATTATTAAGTTTTTTTAATGCATTTAGTTTTTATGGTATTCTTGTATTCTGGAGTTTAATATCAATTGTCTTATTGATTCATATCTTCAAGAATGATTATCATTTA
>JANOXC010000190.1:0-9117 GCA_031418215.1 Bacteroidota bacterium | reverse complement strand
AATCCCGCTACGGCGGGATTTATTTTTATATTGAAATCAAACCAAGCGAAAGCTTGAGAGCAGATAGAAATATGAAAAATAAAACCTTGCGAAGCAATGGGAAAAAAGATTTTAGCCCCACCTTAGAGGGATCACTTTAGTAATCCCTAACTCTCCGCAAATCAATTTTTTCCAATCCCGCTACGGCGGGATTTATTGTTTTTATACCAATCATGGAATATTCAATTTTAAGAAAATTTGAAAATGAATTAATTAAAGCCCAATATTTTTAGCCTTATCAGATCAATAAAATGGCGAAAAATTGATTTTTTGATGTTGATCCTGTGAAGACTAAAAAAACTGGGAAGGATTTTGTCAATCTTCTTTTCCAACCTTATATCCAATCTTTTTTCGTGGCTGTTGTGGGGGATTTAGTAATTGACGAAGGGCAGTAAAAATCATTTTAATATCCTCACTGTTTTTAACTACCCGATTTTCCATCTTTTCGAGTTGAAGAAGTATTTCTTTATGAGTTAACAGAAGTTCCCTCAATTTTACAAAAATCTCTATAATTCTAATGCTCATTTGCACAGCAGCATCACTTTTTAAAATATTAGCCAACATTAAAACACCATGTTCAGTAAAAACATAAGGTAAACTGCCACCCAAATGCTTTTTGGATGGTATCGCATTTTGCGATACCATGATTTCTGTTTCTTTTTCTGTTAAAAGAAACATAAAATTTGATGGAAATCGCTTCAAATTTCTTTTAACCTGTTCACGGAGACGAATTGGTTTAACCCCATACAGCTCAGCTAAATCCCGGTCCAACATTATCCTATGCCCTCTTAATATATATATCTTACTAATCAGGACTTCGTCAGGAACAATAATATTTTTGCTTTTGATCATATTATAAATTCTAGTTCACAGTTAATATTTTACTTAAAACAAACTTAGATTATTTTTTAGGAAGTTTTTAATATGATCGCTATATTATACAATGATAGTATATCAATTATTAATATAAAACTACTTATTTCTATTTTCAAAGATCCATCCATTAATCAATCAAATAAGCGAACCAACTTAATTTATTATGTGAATGACTTGATAAGATGAGTTTGAGGCAATTAATAGATTTCGGCAGGTTGTAATTTTTAGCAGATTATAATATGTTTCCTGTTTTATATATAAATGCTTTCCTTGTTCCCTGATTTTCTTACACGAGAACTGAAGAGTTGATTTTCTGTTATTTTTCTTGAATCCCAACATTATTAGGGGTAAAGGATTTTTTACGGTTGCAAAACTCCTTTGCAATGCATAAATAAATCGAGAATTCTTACATAAAATAGGTCTGCTGGTGTTTGGGAGATTGCCGCGGTGTGTTGCTATTAGCTTTGTTTTAGCCTTAGGTGTTATTTGTGAAAATCAAAACCGGGGTTGATGAAAAGCAAGGATGAATAAACAATTACAATTCATTAAAATCTCAGCATTGATTATTGCTTCCCTGTTATTTGGCGGGACGCAAAAAACATATGCAAGTCATGCCATGGGTGCCGACCTTACGTATGAGTGTATGGGAGGCAATACTTATAAGTTACGCGTTTCTTTTTATCGTGATTGTATAGGAATTGCCGCACCTGCTTCTATTAATGTCAATATTAAATCTGTTAGCTGTGGAAGAAATTTTGGAATCACTTGCAATCCTATTCCGGGAACCGGGCAGGAGGTAACTGCATTATGTCCCACAGCTGTTACTACCTGTAATGGCGGCACCTATACCGGTATCCAGGAATGGGTGTATGAGGGATTGGTAACGCTGCCTGTGCAATGTACAGACTGGACTTTTTCCTGGACATACTGCTGCCGTAATGCTGCTATTACTACTATAAACACACCTGGAGCAAGCACCTTTTATATATATGCAACATTGGATAATACTGTTGTTCAGTGCAACAACTCACCTACATTTACTAATAAGCCTGTTCCTTTTGCATGTATCGGACAGCAGTTTCAATTTAATCATGGTGCTATTGATATTGATGGTGATAGCCTTGTTTATTCCATGGTTACACCAAAACAAACTTCTACTGCAGATGTAAATTACCTTGCGCCTTATAATGCCATTAACCCATTAGCTTCTACGCCGGCTTTGCAGTTTAACACTGTTAATGGCGACATTGTTTTTACACCTACCTTGATGCAGGTCACCGTGATGGCTGTGTTAGTGCAGGAATATCGAAATGGCTTATTAATTGGTTCTGTTGTTCGCGACATACAGGTTACGGTGATGAACTGTAACAACAGTCTTCCAACATTAACAGGAATGAATGGCACCAACGTTTTCGATACTACTATTTGTGCCAATACCCCACTTTGCTTTGATATATATAGTAATGATGCAGATGTTGGGCAAAATTTAAATATTTCTTGGAACAATGGAATTGACAGTGGTTCATTTACGGCTGCAGGCACACCACATCCAACAGGAACTTTTTGTTGGACACCAACGAGTGCCAATATCAGCAATTCACCTTATTGCTTCACAGTTCGTGTAAACGATGATGCCTGCCCTTATATCGGTTCACAAACTTACAGCTATTGTGTTACCGTGCATGGTGTTATTGTAAATGCAGGGCCTGATCAAGCTATTGCCTGTAGTGATTTGGCAACAGTTACGGCAAATGTTATAACAGGTACTGCACCTTATACTTATTTATGGAGTAATGGATTTACCAATCCGACACAAACAGTTGGCATAGGAACCTATATAGTAACGGTAACAGATGCTGAAGGTTGTCAGGGAATGGATACGGTGAATATCGTTAGCGCCTTTGAACCAATTGCGAATTTCACTTATACAGGAAGTTGTTTGTTTGGTTCTGTTCAGTTTAATGATGGCAGTAATGCGGGAGGTAGTGTTATTACCACTTGGTTTTGGCTATTCGGTGATGGAAATACATCTAATCTTCAAAACCCGGTTCATATATATAATGCTACAGGCACTTACAATGTTACACTAGTTGTTGAAAATTTACATGGCTGTATTGATACGATCATCAAGCCAATCACAATTGCTCCTTTACCGGTTTCTGGATTTACTGCAGGTACTTCCTGCGTGGGTTCTGCAACATGTTTTACCAATACTACAACACCTTCAGGTACAATTGACAGTGTTTGGTGGACTTTTGGAAATGGCGCTACTTCACAGAGTTCAAATCCTTGTAACACTTTTGCTGTTGCAGGTAATTACAATGTATCACTTGTTGTACAGGATACAATGGGATGTCTTGATACGATCATACAGCCCGTTACCATTCATCCATTACCAACAGCAAATTTTACGTATTCAGGAGCCACTTGTCAAAACTCAGTAATTTCATTTTTGGGTTCGTCAGGTAATGGTGTAACAGGATGGTATTGGATTTTTGGTGATGGTGATACTTCAACACTTCAAAACCCGATTCACACTTATACATCAAGCGGCACCTTCAATCCGATATTAATTGTTACCAATCAGTTCGGCTGTAAGGATACTTTTACAACAACCATTGTTATTCATGGACCTCCGTTTGCGAATGCCGGGCCTGATGTTGCAGTTTGTCTTGGAAGCAGCATAACGCTGAATGCAACAGGCGGCATTAATTATAACTGGACTCCTGGTGGAGCCACAACAGGATCAATTTCTGTTTCACCATCAAGTGACACCTTGTACACCGTTTTGGTAACGGATATTAATGGTTGCACTGCCAGGGATTCATTACGTATCGACGTTTTGCCTTTACCGACAGCAGTTGTTAGTCCTGATCCTACCATTTGTAATGGTAATTCTGTAACATTATCTGCATCGGGAGGGGTAACATACAATTGGAGTCCAACGGGAAGCACAACAGGAACAATAACTGTAAACCCTGCATTAAGCACCACTTATGCAGTAAATGTGATTGATGCAAATGGTTGCCAGGCAACAGCATTTATTAATGTAACCGTGCATGCCAATCCTGTCGTAAATTTACCTGCAGGTGTTTTTACCTGTAATGGAATAAATGTATTGCTAGATCCGGGCAATGCCGGGACTTCCTATCTCTGGAGTAATGGAAGTACAACACAAACTATTTCAGTTAATCAACAAGGTCTTTATACTTTAACAATTACGAATCAATGGGGTTGTACTGCTTCAGGTTCTACAACACTTACAGTTGGTGGTGGCGTAATTAATAATTCAAATAACATTTCACTCTGTCAGGGACAAACAACAACATTAAATGCCGGATATCCCGGAAGTTCTTATTTATGGAGTACTGGTGCAATAACACAAACCATAACTGTAGGAACAGCAGGAGCCTATCAGGTTACGGTAACCAATCCAAATGGATGCAGCGGCATTATTGCAACAACATTAAACGTAAATCCATTGCCCATTGCTGATTTTACGCCAAATTATGCCTGTATTGATCATGCTGTTATATTTACTGACTTGTCAACAGTAAACGGTGGAAACATTATTTCCTGGAACTGGAACTTTGGAGATGGGAACGTTTCGCAACAGCAAAATCCTATTCATACCTACCTTTCAACAGGAACATTTACAGCTACTTTAACAGTTGTAGATAATAAAGGATGCAGTTCAACCATTACAAAAAGCCTTATTGTTTATCCGTTGCCGTCAGCTAATTTTAGCTTATCCAATGGTTGTCAGGGAAATGCCATTCAATTTAATGATTTGTCTGTTGTGACTCCCGGCAATATTACCGGATGGAATTGGAATTTCGGCGATGGAAGTACTTCATCATTGCAAAATCCTACACATATATATAATACTGCTGGAACATACCTTGTTACATTGAATGCAATAACTGCTGGTGGATGTTCTGATAGTATTACAAAACAGGTAACCATTTATTCAACACCGATAGCGGCATTTTCTTCTGTTGCTGTTTGTAGAAATTCTCCTATCACATTAAACGATTTATCAAGTATCAGTAATGGAGTTATTACTACTTACAACTGGAACTTGGGTAATGGTCAAAGTTCATCACTTCAATCACCTACAATTATTTATGTAGCTTCAGGTATATATAATGTTTCTTTGACTGTTACCTCATCAAATGGTTGCAGCAATACTGTTACACAGCCGACAACAGTTAATGCCATACCGGTTGCAAATGCAGGAAATAATATATGGATTTGCAGGGGAACTTCTGCAAATTTAACCGCTTCCGGAGGAGGAACATACAGCTGGTTACCTGGAGGAAATACTACTCAAGTTATTACTGTTACCCCGAATAATACAACGGTTTATTATGTTACTGTTACCAATGCTTCCGGCTGTACTGCAAGGGATAGTGTTGTTGTAACTATAAAAAATCTTCCAAATGCTATCGCCGGCCCTGATAAATCAATTTGTTTAGGTGGAAGTGCTTCACTTTTAGCTGCAGGAGGTACAAGCTATTCCTGGAATCCGGGTGGAATAGTTGGAAATACAATTAATGTTTCTCCGGTTGCAACTACACAGTATATTGTAACAGTTACTGCATTAAATGGTTGCCAGAATAAAGATACCGTTCAAGTTAAAGTTAATCCATTACCAATTGCTAATGCAGGTCCCGATCAAACCATTTGTTCAGGGTTCGCAGCGCCGCTAACAGCTACAGGAGGCGTTAGTTATTATTGGGCGTATAATGGCGCAACAACGGCAACGGTGTTTGTTGCTCCTTTAACATTGACGAATTATACGGTTACAGTTACTGATTCAAATGGGTGTAAAAATTCAGATAATGTCAACGTGAATGTAAACTTATCGCCCGTAGTTACATTGAATTCCCCAGGTTTCTTTTGTGCAGGTTATAGTACTGTTTTGAATGCTGGCAATGCAGGAGCTACCTATTTATGGACTCCTAACGGGGAATTAACACAAACCATTACTGTTGCAACACCAGGAACTTATAGTGTAGCTGTTACCAATGCTGCAGGATGCACTGCAATAGGATTTGCTGATATTTTTGAAGGCGGAACCGGACTGGTAACCAATTCTATCAATGTCCATTTATGTCAGGGAAGTAGTACCATCTTAGATGCTGCAAATCCCGGCTCAACTTATTTATGGTCAACGGGAAGCATTTCTCAAACTATTTCTGTAAACACGTCAGGTATATATAATGTTACTGTAACGGATAGTCTTGGATGTTCTAATCAATTTGCTAATAATGTTACAGTCCATTCCTTGCCTGCTGCAGGGTTCACCGGAAATGACGTATGTCTAGGAGCACCTTCGCTATTTACTGATACATCCACTCAATTGGGCGGTAGTATTAACAACTGGAGCTGGTATTTCGGAAATGGAATGTTAGGCAATTCTTCTAATGCAACTATTAATTATGCAACAGCAGGCAGCTATACTGTTTCACTTGTGGTTACTTCCGGTTTTGGTTGTACCGATTCAATTGCAAGAATAATTACTGTTAATCCATTGCCTGTTGTTAACTTTATTGCCAATAGTGTTTGCGATAAGTCAGCTGTACAGTTTAATGATCTTTCCAGTGTTACACCAGGAGGAATTACCGCATGGAATTGGGATTTTGGCGATGGCAATACTTCCACATTTCATAATCCATCCTATGCTTATGCCGGAGAGGGAACATATAATGTAACATTGGTTGCAACTACTTCCGCAGGTTGTAGTAATTCAATGACAAACTCTGTTACTGTTAATCCAAAACCATTTGCAGGATTTAATGCCCCTGAAGTTTGTGAAGGCGATAATATGCCTTTTATAAATACCAGCAATATATTCAATGGTGCTATCAGTGATTATACCTGGGATTTTGGCGATGGATTTGGTTCTTCGCTCAATGACCCATCACATCTTTATCTAAATGCCGGCACCTATAATGTTGTTTTAATTGCCGGTTCTGATTTAGGATGTAATGATACATTGTCGAGACAGATAACAGTAAATGCCAATCCAATTGCAGATTTTACTACAGCTCCTGTTTGTGGAAATTCAGCGATGTTGTTTAATGATCTTTCCACTATAGCTTCAAGTATTGTTAATGGATGGAGTTGGTCATTTGGTGATTCAACGATCAGTAATTTACAGAATCCTTCTCATGTATATAATAATTCTGGAACTTACCCGGTAAATCTTACGGCTTTGTCTGCAAAAGGATGCAGTGATACTATTCAGAAGAATGCAACAGTGAATACTGTTCCAAGAGCGGGCTTCTCAGCACTAAATGCATGCGCCAACAGTGCCATTCAGTTTACTGATACCAGCTTTGTTTCATCCGGGGCAATCAATTCATGGCAGTGGAATTTTGGAGATGGAAGCTCATCTATAGTGCAACATCCATCTCATAATTATAGTAATCCGGGAACATACCAAGTTACTTTACTTGTTGGATGCGCAACAGGATGTATTGATTCGGTAACGCAAAGCATCAACGTTTTTCCTGTTCCGTCAGCGAATTTTGGTTCAGCCAATGTATGTGCCAATGATTTAACATCATTCAGTGACCAGTCGTTGGTAACAGGAGGCGGTACGTTTTCATACGCTTGGAATTTTGGTGACGGCAATACAAGTAACGTTGCTAACCCTTCACATCTTTATGCAGGACCAGGAAACTATAGTGTTACATTGAATGTAACAACTCCATTTGGTTGTACATCGACCGCAATGAAGCCAATTACAGTATTCGATATTCCTGTTGCTGCTTTTACAGGAAACAACGCCTGCGAAAATGTATTTGCGCAGTTGAATGATAATTCCAATGTTTCAAACGGCACTATTTCATCATGGTCATGGAGTTTAGGTGATGGCTCATCTATACAAGCGCAGAATGTTAATCATCTTTATCCGGCACCTGGATTTTATGTTGTTACACTTAATGTAACATCCAATAACGGTTGTAAAGCAAATGTTACTGATTCAATTGAAATTTATGCTAAGCCTACTCCAGCAATTGCAACGCAAAATACCTGCATCAATCAATCCATTACCTTGAATGATACCGGTGTTGGTGCAAACAATGTTATCACCAATTGGGACTGGAGTTTTGATAATGGAACAACAAGCACTTTGCAAAGCCCTGTGATTAGTTTTGGTAATGCCGGTATACATAATGTTAGTTTAACAACTACCAATAGCAATGGTTGTAAAGGTTCGGTTACTGCATCAATGATCGTAAATCCATTACCTAGTCCTGATTTTAATGCAGGAAATTCCTGTACCGGCGATGCCACACAATTTAATAACATATCAACGATACAAACAGGAGCTATTGTTGGTTATACCTGGTACTTCGGGGATAATACAAGTGTGGCAGGTCAGGCGAACCCATCGCATATATATAGCCAACCGGGGGTTTATACGGTTACACTGGTAGCATTAAGTGAATTTGGGTGTATTGATAGCATCATTAAGCAAATTACTGTTCATCCAACACCCATTGCAGGATTCATCAGTAATGCTATTGCCGGTTGTGGGCCATTAATTGTTCAATTCACAGATACTTCCACTGTTGCTTCCGGAATTATTATCTCTTGGTTTTGGGATTTTGGTGATGGACAGACAGCTACCTCACAAAACCCTTCACATACTTATATGCAAAGTGGAAGTTATACGGTTACATTAACAGTGACTTCAGATTCCGGATGCAGCAATACGACTAGTGTCCCTAATCTTGTAACTGTTTATCCGGCACCACTTGCTGATTTTACGCCTAATTATCCGACTCAGTCTATATTAAACCCAATTTTTGAATTTAATAACCTCAGTGTAGGAGGTCAAAATTATTTCTGGAGTTTAGGGAATGGCAACACTTCAACTGCTTTTGAACCGTCATCACAGGTATATCCTGATACCGGTAATTACCTGGTCTCTTTAATAGTTATTAATTCATATGGTTGCAGAGATACTGTTGTTAAACCAATAAGGGTTGAGCCGGAATTTACAGTGTATATTCCAAATGCATTTACACCAAATAATGATGGTACCAATGAGGGTTTTAATGTGAAAGGATGGTATATAGACTATGTAAATCTTGATATATACAATCGTTGGGGAGATTTAATATTTCATAGCGAAGGCCGTAATAATGATTCCTGGATGGGAAGTGTGCTCAATCAGTCGGAACA
>JANOXC010000189.1:0-19414 GCA_031418215.1 Bacteroidota bacterium | reverse complement strand
AACATCTCGGGAAGCCCCTAAAGCACTACTTACAGTCTGTGAGCCGGATTCCTTGAGTTCCTCTTCTCCCAATGAAAGTGTCGGCATCTGATCATCCCCTGTCTTATTCCTTAGTTCGGCCGCAAGAGGCACTTTACCAATATCTACCAGCGACTGAGAAACGCTTAAATGCTGTCTCAGTGGTGCGTAATCATTTTCTATTACCCTTAATTCATATTCCCCATAGGGTATATTCGTAAAATTAAAAGCTCCGGTGACTTCACTGATTGTTTCAAACTGCGTTCCTTCTAGTGTAACTTTCACATTTGACACTGGATTATTGAACTCATCTGTCAGCAAACCCCGTATATTGGCGGTTTGGCCATTCACCATAAATGAAGAAATAAAGATGATGAAGAGGATAAAAAAAGTGCGTATTTTATTGATCATTGGATACAATTAATATTACGAGGTTCTATTTAAAGGGAAGCAAATCTAATTAAATTGTAATAGGTGTCACATAGTTTAGTGAAAGGTTTTTATATTTTTATTTATTAAGGTGTTGATAAAACGATAAAAGGTCTTAACTTTTACTACGTTTGCCACTCATTTAAAACGAACATGAAGAAATCAACATTTTTTATTATCCTGCTATCTGGAGTTTTTTCCCTTTATAACTGTGAGGCTCAAAAAAGAAATTTTAAGGTGGCTTGCATTGGGTTTTACAACCTCGAGAACCTGTTTGATACCATTAATGAGCCCAATGTGAATGATGAAGAATTTACACCCACAGGGTCTTATAACTATACTCCGGCTGTCTATTTGGACAAATTATCGAAACTGTCGGATGTTATTTCTGACATTGGAAAAGATGCTAGCCCAGATGGATTAGCCATGCTTGGTGTTTCGGAGGTGGAGAATGAGATTGTACTAAATGATCTTATTAAAGAACCAAAACTTAAAGATCGTCATCTGCAATTTGTTCATTATGACTCCCCTGATGCGCGAGGTATTGATGTGGCGCTTATTTATAATCCAAAGTATTTTAAAGTGAAGCAGAGTGAAAAGCTTCCGGTTTATTTCAATGGTGATGATGGAAATCCCCATCCTACGCGTGATATTTTACATGTTTATGGATTAATGGACGGTGAGCCAATGCATGTATTTGTGAATCACTGGCCTTCCCGCAGGGGTGGTGAACAAGCAAGCGCTCCAAACAGAGCCATTGCAGCAAGCGTTGCAAAGCATTGCATTGATTCCATTTTAAAAATTAACCCAAACAGTAAAATAATTTTAATGGGCGATTTGAATGACGATCCTGTAAGTCCGAGTATAGCAGTTGTTTTAAAAGCAACCGGCGATACTACACTTTCAAAAGAGGGGCGAATGTTTAACCCATGGGTAAAAGATTATCAGAATGGCATTGGTACATTAGCGTACAATGATGCCTGGAATTTATTTGATCAGATAATAATTTCTCCATCGTTTCT
This sequence comes from Bacteroidota bacterium, assembly GCA_031418215.1. Classification (GTDB taxonomy): domain Bacteria; phylum Bacteroidota; class Bacteroidia; order AKYH767-A; family OLB10; genus JANOXC01. The sequence continues at coordinate 17,945 of JANOXC010000189.1, read as the reverse complement.
CAACAAAGATCAACATGGTGCCTTTTTTAAAGAAGCGAAAATATATCGTCGCCAATTTATGGTTCAACAAACAGGAAAATATAAGGGCTATCCCAAACGTACTTACGATTTCAACAGATATATGGGAGGATACAGTGATCACTTTCCAACTTATATTGTTTTGTTGAAGGAAGCGAAATAAAATAGTATCAAGATTTGAGTATCAAGTATCAAGTACCAAGAATCAAGAATTAAGATTAGAATAATTTTCAATTGCATTTATCATAATGTTATTATATATATCAAGTTAAAAATATTTTATTTAAAAAGCATTGGTTCAACTTATAAGTAATTAGCCTTGATACTATTGTCTTGATTCTTGATACTAATGTCTTGATACTAAAAACAAAATACGAACTTGTCGCTAACATTATATATCATTCGTCATGCCAAAGCAAGCCATGACCAATTTTTTCCCGGTGATTTCTACCGTACCTTAGATCAAAAAGGGTACAAAGAAGCACAGGTGATGGCAGGTTTTTTAAGTAGTAAAGACAACTTGCCGCAATTGATCATCAGCAGCACCGCCATTCGCGCCTTTTCCACTGCATTGATTTTTGCACAACATTTAAATTACCATCCTGAAAATATTGTATTGAAAGATGCCATTTATGATGCTTCATTGAATAAACTTTACCGGGTAATGCAAGGGACAAATGATCAACACCAGTCTATGGCAATATTCGGGCACAATCCGGGTTTTACAGATCTGCTCAATGACTTATGCGGATTTACAATAGACAATCTTCCAACATCAGGAATTGCCTGCGTTTCCATAAAAAGCAAAAGCTGGAGTAAAATAAGTTCAGGGGATGGGAAAGTATTATATATAAAGTATCCCTAACGCAGGAATTAGTTCCTGCGTTAACTATTCCGCCTCATCAATTGCCATCACCTCCATTAACGGATTGATAAAATATTTATGCCTTTTTTTTATTTCCAGGCATTCAAAATTCTTCTGCAACTTTCGTCCTTTAATAAAAACCTTACCATTATGGATTCTAAACAACGATCCTTCATCAATATCTTCCAGATGAACCCATCCTTCCCTGCTAACACTATAATTACTCAGCGCCTTTTGTAAACGGAGATCTGTGCAACTGGATGCTGCAGGGTTTCTCAGGTATTCAATCAATGCTTCTTTGACATCAGCAGGAAATATATTTTTATATAAAAATGGTATCAATAAATTTTTAAACTCGCGTTTCCATTCCACACCATGAGGCGCTGCACGCTGGCCAAAACGGTTGAAACAAATCAGGTGCCCAACTTCATGTGTAAATGTTATTAAAAATGCATAAGGATTCAAATCGTGGTTGATCGTGATCTTATGATTTTGTCCGTTTGAAGGAGGATGATAATCGCCATATTTTGTCTGGCGGCTTTTTTTTATTCGGACACTTATACGATGTTGCCTGATCCAATCCACACAATCATCAATGGCGTCGGCAGGCACATATTTTTCAAGGGAAGCACGAAGATGTTCAGATGTTACTGCCATTACATTATTAACGCAACAGTTGATAAACAATAAAACTGGAACAATAGGCCAATACGGCCATATATATAAATTGTATTGCCGGCCACTTCCATCCTCCTGTTTCCCTCCGCACAACGGCAAGTGTACTCATACATTGCATGGCAAAAGCATAAAACAACATCAACGACCAGCCAACAGCAAGCGAGTAACGAGGCTTACCGGTTTCAGGGTTAATTTCTGCAAGCATCTTATCACGAATGGTCATTGTTTGCAGATTATTAGAACCAACACTATAAATGGTACTCATCGTTCCTACAAAAACCTCCCTGGCAGCAAAAGAAGTTACCAATGCAATTCCTAATTTCCAGTCGAATCCTAATGGCCTGATGGCCGGTTCAAGCAAATGACCCATTACGCCGGCATAGGAGGCTTTTAGTTTCTCGCCTTCTAAGATGTTAATTACTGTTTTGTCAACCGGATTACTTTGTGAGACAAGTTCAATTTTCTCTGTTATTTCCGTATACCTGGACCCCGGGCCCCGGGATGATAAGAACCAAAGAATAATGGAAATGGCAATGATGACTTTTCCGGCATCAAATAAAAACACTTTTACTTTTTCGATGATGGTATATATAATATTACTCCATCGAGGCATTCGGTAAACAGGTATTTCCATAATGAAGTAGGCACGTTCGCGCATCTTCACAAACCACTTCATTAAGAATGCCGTACCAATTGCCGCAAAAAAACCAATGAGGTATAAAAACATCAGCACCAATCCCTGCATACTGATAAAACCCCAAATATATTTCGTTGGAATAATGAGCGATGTGATTAATGTATAAACAGGCAATCGGGCAGAGCAACTCATCAAAGGTGTTACCATAATGGTAATGATACGTTCGCGCCAACTGCTGATGGTACGTGTTGACATAATTGCAGGAACTGCACATGCAACACCACTAATCAATGGTATTACAGACCTTCCATTCAATCCAAATTTACGCATTAGTTTATCCATTAAAAAACTTACACGCGCCATATATCCTGTATCTTCCAGTATGGCAATAAAGGTAAACAGCAAGGCTATCTGAGGAACAAAAATTACAATTCCGCCAATACCTGCCATTACACCATTCACTATTAAATCATTGAGCCCGCCTTTCGGTAAATGATTGGCCAGCCATTCACTTGCCAATGCAAACCCGGTATCAATCCAATTCATCGGCAACTGCGCCCAGGTAAAAATAACCTGGAACATAATAAACAGGATGAGCAAAAAGAATATATATCCCCAAAAACGATGCATTAATACACTATCAATGCGTTTGTTCCATGTCGGTTTGTTTTCAGCTTGTGTATTAACCACACAAAGTTTCGTTATTTCATTAACGACCTTATAACGTTCCATGGTCTCAAATGATTGCAACTTATGCACATCAAAATCATGTTGCTTAATCAATGAAATAATTGCTTCCTGCTGTTTATTATCAATATGTAAAAAAGGAATAGCTTCAATATGATTGGCAATCTGGAATGCAGCGTAATCACTGTTGATGTTAATTTTTCCCCTTATCGTATGAATTACATCAGGCGCAAGCAATTGTGATTCATAAATATCAATTACAGGAACAGGCAACGGATTAATGATTGCCTGCTTCAATTCCTCAATACCTTTTTCATTCCTTGCACTGATGGGAACAACTCGAATTCCCAACCGCTGTTGCAATTCTTCTACATTAATGTCAATTCCTTTTTGCTTTACAAGATCTATCATGTTCAACGCAAGAACAGAAGGAATTTTCAGGTCGATAACTTGTGAGGCAAGAAATAAACTCCGTTTTAGATTGGTACCATCAGCAATAATAATTACAAGATCGGGATGGCTGTCATCTTTAGGATCACACAATGCAAGAAAAGGAATGCGTTCATCCGGTGATTTTGGATATAAACTATAGGTTCCGGGTAAATCAACCATTTCAAAACTGGTTGCTTCACCGGTTGCAGAATTATATATTTTAGCATAACCGGTTTTCTTATCAACGGTAACGCCCGGGAAATTGGCAATTTTCTGTTTGAGGCCTGTTAATAGGTTGAATAAAGAACTCTTCCCGCTGTTAGGATTACCTATGAGGGCAACACGCTGACGTCGTGTACTTTTTTTAATTTCTGGAGAAGGAGTCTGCAACAATTCTAAAAGCTATGCAATTGGTTTTACCATAATGTGATCTGCTTCATCGATTCTGATACTTAAAGTTGACCCTGATACGATGATTGCCATAGGGTCACCCAATGGAGCCAACCTGTCAACCCTGATAATTTCTCCCGGCAGGCAACCCATTTCCAGTAGTTTTTGCATCAAATTTTCATCGGTAAAGGACTCAATGATACACTGTGATCCTACAGTCATCTTTGATAATTTTCGTAACCTATTACCCATGCTGATTAGTTATTAGTTTTTTAGTTCGGAGTTCGGAATAATTAGAAATTCTCTATTTCCCCTTAACCACTTACCATTCAATCTCTGCTTAAAAATTAATGAAATTTACCTATGAAAAAGTGGGCAAAGATAGCCAAAAGGGAGCAGGCATTCCCCGTTGAGAAATGATTAATGAGAGCTTACCAGCCCGGGCTGTGATGTTTGGCCTTTGAATGGCCGCCAAAAGAAGGGCAATCGCATTTTTTCTTAAAGAGGGAGCAGCTGCTTGTTAAAAGTAACATGCTGAGAAGCAGCGCCAAACCGGAGTGGGAAGACTTATTTTTCATTGAATGCAAAAATAAAACGTTTGTCTTCCCGAATTGTTATCAGCAATAAATACTAATTGACCTTAACAGGCTGAAAAGAATACCACTAGCCGTCTGTTGTTTAACCATCTATTTATAAGATAATCAAACTTTATTGTCTTTTTTTTTCAAATCTCCGTAAATTTGCATCCGATTTTAAAAACCCAATAAATATGCCTTATCCAGAACAATTATGCGCACCAATGCGCCAGGAGTTAACCGGTATTGGCTTTACCGAGTTAAAAGATGCCCAGGATGTTGATTCAGCCATCACAAATAATAAAGGTACACTGTTGTTGATGGTAAACTCCGTTTGCGGATGCGCAGCAGGGTCAGCTCGTCCGGCTGTTAAGTTAGCGTTGAATAAAAGTGAAATTAAACCCGATTCCTTAGTTACTGTTTTTGCAGGCCAGGATGTAGAAGCTACTGCCCAAGCTCGCAAACATACCATGCCTTACCCGCCTTCATCACCAAGCATTGCACTTTTTAAAGATGGTCGTTTGGTTCATTTTATAGAACGTCATCATATTGAAGGCCATTCGGCAGAGATGATTGCTGAAAATTTAAAGGCCGCTTTTGATGAGTATTGTGTGCCGGTGAGTTAATTTAAAAATCCAATTGTAAAAAAGGCTGTCTGAATATTAGACAGCCTTTTTTTTATCCAATCACCTTCGGCACTAAAAAATACTGATCATTTTTTTGGGGGGCGTTGCGTAGTGCTTCTTCCTGAGTAATTTCATGCTTTACAAAATCTTCACGCAATTCATTGACTTCCTCATTCATAAAAATCAGCGGTTTAACCTTGTTGGTGTCTACTTCTTTTAATTGCTCAACAAATGCCAAAATATTATTAAGGTCGTTTAACAACAGCTCTTTTTCATCCTCTTCCAATTCGAGATGAGCCAGTTTAGCGAGGTAGTTTAAGGTATCTTTATTTACACTCATTTTGCTCGAGATTTGCAGAAATACAATCATGCACTTTTTGCCTCAGCATTGACACACTGCTATCATCCATTCCTTTTGTTTCAATAGGTTGATGGATAATGATATGCGACAATCCCGGACGACATAAAAACCTTCCTCCTTCACTATCGGGAAAAATCTTCCAGTTATCACGAAAGGTGATGGGGACAACAGGTACTTGCTTTTCAATAGCCAAACGAAAAGCGCCATTCTTGAATGGTCCTAATTTAGGGGCACAAGCCGGTATGGTGGCTTCAGGAAAGATGGCAATACCGATATTTTTATCAATGTCATTCTTCGCTCTTTCAAATGCTTTGTGTGAATCTTTGATACTTAGACGATTAACAGGGATATTCATCTTCTTAAAAAAAATCCTGAACAACGGCACATTTTGTAATTCAGCTTTTCCCATGAAATGAAAATAGTTGGGAAATACGATGTTTGTTAATACGATATCAAGATAAGAAGCATGGTTCGGACAAATCACATAGGCCTTATCTTTATTAATAACCCCTTCCCGCCTGACTGTATAAAAGATACCTGAGAAAAAAAGAATGATATGGGCCCATACTTTCTTCAGCCGGAAAGCAAGTGGAAACCACTTCTCTTTGCTTAAGAAAACAATAAATAATGGATAAAACAGAAGAAAGGAAAGAATGCCAACCGTAAAGAACCATCCACACCATATCCTTCTGAGTATAAAACTGATGTAATGCACAGAGCAAAGGTAGGATTTTGAGGACGATTTAGGGGTGTATTGTTAGTAGATTATGCCAATTTGTGGGCAGCGTGATTTAACTATATTGATGTGGAAAAGCGGCAGTAAGCAGTAGGCAGTTTTTTGCTTTTTCTACTTTTGTCATGCAGAACGTCAGTGAAGCATCTCTGTATCTTCATTGTAGATATTACCTCTTGTAAAGCACTAAACCTGCTCCCATCAAAATCCAGAGATTCTTCGCCAATGCTCAGAATGACAAAAAAAATAACATCAAATCAACTATTTTCGCCACAATGGAAACGGTAGTAAGCGGTATTCGTTCAACAGGTAATTTACACCTGGGGAATTATTTAGGTGCAATGAAAAATTTTCTCAGGATGCAACATGAGCACCGTTGCTTTTTTTTTATTGCTGATTATCATTCCTTAACAACACATCCCACTCCGGGTAACCTGCGTCAAAATGTGAAACAAGCACTGGTAGAATATTTAGCCTGCGGACTTGACCCTACTATTTGCACCCTTTATATTCAAAGTGATTTACCGGAAACAACAGAGCTTTATTTATTGTTGAACATGAATGCATACGTTGGTGAGTTGGAACGTTCCGCATCATTTAAAGAAAAGATACGCAAACATCCTGATAATATAAATGCAGGACTACTCACCTATCCTGTGTTGATGGCTGCTGATATTTTAATTCATCGCGCTACAAAGGTTCCTGTTGGAATAGATCAGGATCAACATTTAGAGTTTACGAGACAATTCGGTAATCGATTTAACCGATTATATAATGTAGATTTTTTTGCTGAACCAACTGCTTATAATTTCGGTGAGCAACTGGTAAAGATTCCTGGGCTTGATGGCAGCGGCAAAATGGGAAAATCGGAAGCAGAAGGAAATGCCATTTTTCTCGCTGACAGTGCAGATGCTATTCGTAAAAAAGTAATGCGTGCAGTAACTGATAGCGGCCCAACACAACCTAAACAAGAAAAACCTGAAGCCATCAAGAACATTTTCACGTTAATGAGTTTTGTTTCTAGACCTGAAACGCTTAAGCACTTTGAAGAAAAGTACGACGATTGCACCATTCGTTATGGCGACATGAAAAAACAATTAGCAGAAGATATGGTTGCTTTTATAAGTCCGATCACTGAAAAGATTACAGCACTGGATAAGGATGAAGCTTATTTGAAAAAAGTGATGAAGGAAGGAAAAGAAAAAGCGCATGAAAGTGCCGTTAAAACGATGAAAGAAGTGCGCAACTTCATCGGCATTAATTATTAAGTTTTTGTTTGAAGTTGTTTAAGAGATTTGAATTGTTTGAAGTTGCTTGAATTACTTGAAAAATAAATCAAACACGACAATCAACATTTTTCCTTTCTGCCTTTTGAAAGAATATTAATGCCGGGGTTAAATAAAAACCTTAACTTTTAGGAAAAAATTTCCAATCATTTTTTGTAAACGATTAGCATTAACCTGCTTAAAACTTCGTACCAATTTTGAAATGATAGTCTTCATCTTCAAATTTTCAAATTCGATAATTTTCAAATTAAATCGGTGTTACAGCCTTAATATACTTCACATTAATTTTTTCCATCAGCATTTTACAAAACTCATAATTACGTAAGCTGATGGCTTTCCGGAAATTGTTAAGGTTTTGCATGGAAATAAAATAGTAATCACTTTTGTAAAGGTCGCCGTCGATCTGTTTGTTTACTATTCCAAATTTTGTTGATCCGTTGATCAGCTCAAATTTAGCAGTGACGTTAAGATGTTGTTCTATTTCGTTAATTCGCATAGTGTGTAGTTAGATCTGTTTGTTGTACGTGCAATTTAAGATACTGTTAGCAAAAAAGTGTGTTAATTAACAGCAAACCTTACAGCAATCTTACATGTTTTGGAACTGCTTTGGTCTCTTCAACTATAATGCCGAAAAAGCTTTGTCGAGCCATAACAACCTTTCATGCATCCAGTTTTTCATATCGGCTATTTCCTTTTCATAGGTATTGACAGCAGGGTCACCATGAAAATTAGAGCGGGCAATCCCCAGCACCGGCCAAACTTTAAAATTGCGCTCTTGCACGGGCCTAATTAATGATGTTATTGAATCTAATTGAGAATAAATATTGTGCTCGCTGAGAACAGCTAAACGCAAGTCCTTCCATCTTTCCTGAACCAATTTCTTGAATTGTGGCTTGCTTAACAACTGCTTCCACCACATTGGAACAGGATGCATAGCGTCTTTGTCGGCATAAGCATATTTAAATCCTGAAGTAAATCTTACCCTGTCACTAACACCATTTCCCAATGCCCGATCGAAATCCCATATAGGACCAATCTCCACTTGCTGCTGCCTGTTCAAGTGTAAATAAATGCTCAGGTTAAAAGCATCTGAATTCTTTGAAAATTCCTGTAGTAACAGGAAATCAACAAATGATTTTACATTAATAACTTTATTCAAAGAATCAATGTCATTAGTATTTGCAATGGACTCTTCAAAATAATTAATTTTCTTTTGAATGAATAAAATTTTACCGGTATCAAGCTCATCATAAGGCGGATAATTATATTGGAAGTAGCAACGGTAGCCCGCTCCATCAAATCCCTTATGCTTACTGTACCAACCTGGTTTGTTGTCCCTTGGAGTATCCAATTTAATGATCATTCCTTTAGGGAATGAATCAGTATCTGCCAACCGTTCGGATGAACGTTTGATTTTTTCATTCAATATATATACACCCATATATTGGCCGTTAATCATTAACTCCACTACTCTGCTGCGTGAAGCATAGTATCCTATTTGCCTGTAGAGTTCATACATTAAGGTGTTTCTGCTTAATGACCGATCCATACAATTGGCATTTAATATCCATTCACAATCAGCAGGCAACCCTAATAACGCTAATTCATTATTTGACTTGTCACTTTTAATGGTCCGTAGGCTGTAATTTTTTTTCGGTAATCTGACAGAACTAAAACCACGAACTTCAATCTTGATATCTGTTCTTGGCGATACAGCCGTATCCTTCAAATAAGAATAACCTGAATTTTTATTATTGATTATATATAAGCTTGCCTTGATTCGTTTTTTGTCATTAATATATTTTTGATTGGATTCAACTACCAAAAGCGGCAGTGGCGACTTCTCAATAGACTCTGTTTTTGAAGGGGTGTCGCTGAATTTTAACTTCCAATATAGAACAGCGCCAACTCGGTGTGCAGGAAAGCGATTTATGACCCGCAACTTCCATTTACCTTTAACTGCTCCATTCCTGTTCAACCATCCCAGGAACTGATTTGGCTTATATGTTTTATCAAATGGTGTTGATGCGGTAAACACTAAAGAATCAGCATGATCAGTTAAGGTCGTGTTTCTATAATATGCCGTTCCACGTCCGTTAGCACTTGCTAATTCCACCTGCATACCAGAGGGCGAGACAAGAAAAACATCAATTCCATCAAGCCTTCTATCCCATAAATAAAACTGCACAGATTCAAGTCCGGCACCCTGTGAAAATTTATTGAGCTCCGCTACCTTCAATGTCAAGTTAAGCGTATCGTTTTTAAAAATTACGCCCCCTAAACCAATATATATATTATTGCTCTTATTTACATAAAAGAAGATACCCCAGCTAACAATCAATATTGTAAGCAGGAAAAGGAAAAATTTAAAAGCAACGTTTATGATCATTATCACGTTCGTTTATACGTGAAAAACTCAAAAAAGTTATCCTTTTTCCCTGCAAAAACGAATATAATCTGTAGAACCAACATCCTTGAAACCGGACTGGTGCAGCATGGTAATCAATTGCCCCCGATGATAAGTGCTGTGGTTCATGCAATGTATTATGATCTCTTCAGTAGTGCTCTTATATTCCTTCCCATCCAGGACTTTATAGGTGATGATACCGTTAAAGTTGCCATTCCGTTTTTCGGCCAGAGCAACAAATTCCTGTGAATTTAGCAACAGACCATTACACCCTTCTTGCAGAGAACCAACAAAATCCTTGCTCGGCCAGGTACTGAAAGATATGTTGTTCATCCGGGAATACCAGATCACTTGCGCATCCCAAATATGATAAAGTGTTTTCCTGATGGTGATAAAACTGCTTGGCAACTCTTGGTCTGCTTCGGCCTCGCCGGCAGCAAGTATATATTCGGTGATTTTTTGATTTGCCCAGGTATTGTATTTGCAGAGGTTTAATAACATTGAGATGGTTGATAGAATTAGGTTTTGCGTTTAAGGTTTAAAGTTGTTTGAAATAGTTTTAATTGTTTGAGTTTGATTTGATTTGGTTTATTTAAATCAGTATATTAAAATTCTAATACTAGTAGCTATCATCAGTCAACATTAAATTCAACACCTTAAACAGCAAACAGCCGATTATGACATTATATAATTACCCTGAACTACAAGTACCTGTTGAGCAAATGTAAATCAAAAAGTTTGTGAATGTATTTTTCACTCAAACACTTTTGCAGTGCCAATGCATGTTTTTGATGGTGCATGTCAGATCCCACCATATCAATCATGGAATTATCTATTAATTTCTCTGCAATCCTTTTGGCATCCGGGCCATAATATCCGGTTAATGAATTTAAATTTAGCTGGAGAGCAATTCCTGAATCACGAATCGTTCGATACTCGTCAAAATTATTATACCAGTAAGGGTATCTTTCAGGGTGTGCAAGAATTGGTTTATATCCTAATACCATTGTACGGAAAAAAATCTCACGGATATTGTCAGGGGGGTTCATGTAGGAAATCTCTACAAGCAAGTAGTTGTCTCCAAATGTCAACAGCCGTTCATTCTCCAATTTCTGCAGAAAACCATCATCAATATAATATTCAGCGGCAGCATCTATCTGAACCGGAATTTTTTCAACCAATAATGCAGCACGCACTGTTTCAAGTCCTTCATTAATAATCTCAGGCGTATTTTTATAGTAATCACTCATTATATGAGGAGTGGTGATTAACCTTGAAAAACCTGCGCTGTTAAGTTCCCTGATTAAAGCAATACTGTCCTCAATTGTTTTAGCACCATCATCAATTCCTGGAATCAAATGAGAGTGCATGTCTGTCATCAAATTTGAAAAATCTGCTACTCCGACTTGCTTCTCTTTACCGGAAGAAAAAATATTAAAAAAAGACTTCATCATTGTGTGTATACTTTAGCAAACCAATCAATGGTATGCATCAATCCTTCTTTCAAATGGAAATGAGGATCATAGCCTAGCAATTTCTTTGCCATAGAGACATCGGCAAGCGACTTTTTAATATCTCCCTTTCTTTCCCCTGCATATTCAGGTTGTTTTTCACTCTTGGTGAGCTCACTTATCACCTGAAACAATTCATTTACGGAAACACTTTCCCCAACTGCTACATTATAAACCTTATTCAATGCTTCTTTATTCGTAGTATATAATGCCCGTATATTCGCTTGAACAGCATTCTCAACAAAAGTAAAATCGCGGGTTTGCATACCATCACCGTAAATAGTTGCATTTGTTCCTAAAAGCATGGCATTCATAAATAAAGGAATTGCTGCTGCATAAGGACCATTGGGATCCTGGCGTGGGCCAAAAACATTAAAATAACGAAGCCCTATTACTTCCATTCCATAATTCAAGGCGAAAACAGCAGCATACAATTCATTGGTAAGTTTTGAAACTGCATAAGGTGACAAGGGATTTCCCAATGCTTTTTCTGTTTTAGGAGACGCGGTACTATCACCGTATACCGAGGAAGAACTGGCATATATAAAACGTCGAACGCCTTCTTCACGTGCAGCAATCATCATGTTCAGAAAGCCCGTTGTATTAGACTCATGGGTTGCAATAGGATTTTTAATAGATCTTGGAACAGATCCCAACGCAGCTTGGTGCGTTACGAGGTCCATTCCCAAACAGGCCTTTCTGCAAGTCTCCATATTTGTAATATCACCTTCTATAAATTCATATGCAGGATTCGATAAAAATGGCTCAACATTTCTACCAAAGCCATTACTGAGGTTATCCAGTACCCGAACTTTTGAAACCCCGTTTAAAAGTAAATATTCAACAATGTTGGAACCAATGAAACCGGCACCTCCGGTTATTAAAATGGATGAATGTGCAATTGCCGGTGAATGGTACTGATATTTAAAAATGGGATGATTTGTCATGTCATTTGTAAAACAGCAACAAAATTAACGCATTTGATATTGCCGTTCGTAATAATGCTGATAATCCCCTGATGTAACTTCCTGCATCCAATCCTTATTAGCAAGATACCAATCAATCGTTTTATCCAATCCCTCCCGAAATTGCAATGATGGTTTCCAACTTAGTTCACGTTGCAGTTTTGAAGAGTCGATAGCATAACGAAGATCATGCCCTGCCCTATCCTTTACAAACGTAATTAACTTACGTGTCGTTCCTGTTGGCTTACTCAATTTATTATCCATGCTATCACAAAGCAAATAAATCAAATCCAGATTTGTCCATTCATTAATTCCGCCGATATTATAAGTCTCCCCATCATTTCCAGAATGATAAATAACATCAATAGCGGCCACATGATCTTCTACAAATAACCAATCGCGTATATTTTCACCTTTACCATAAACAGGAATAGGTTTATTATGAAGGATATTATTTATTGCCAGCGGTATTAACTTCTCCGGAAACTGATAAGCTCCGTAATTGTTCGAACAATTAGAAATTACAATTGGCAACTTATAGGTGTGATGATAAGCCCGCACCAAGTGATCGGAACTTGCTTTACTTGCGGAATATGGACTGCGTGGATCGTAAGCCGTTGCTTCAGTAAACAATCCTGTTTTTCCTAATGAACCATAAACCTCATCAGTACTTACATGATAAAATCTTTTACCACTGAAGTCTGCCTTCCACTCATTTATAGCTGCATTTAATAAAGCAACAGTGCCAACAATGTTCGTTGCGACAAAATCCATTGGATTGGCAATACTTCTGTCGACATGCGATTCAGCAGCGAGATGAATTACACCTTCAAAATGATATTTATTAAATAAAAAGGCTAATAAAGAGGCATCACAAATGTCTCCCTTTACAAAAGTATAATTGGGCGCCCGTTCAACGTCACGCAAATTAGCAAGATTGCCTGCATAGGTCAGCTTATCAAGGTTCACAATATGGTACCCGGGATAATTCTTCACAAAATGCCGAACTAAATGCGAGCCGATAAATCCGGCGCCTCCGGTTATTAATATGAACTTATCCATCTTAAATCTTTTATTGTGATATTGGTTACCTGATTAGTAATATATATAAATCTAGCTTTTGCTTACTGCTTCTTTTTGTAACACCTGCTCCCATGCCCACGAAGAAGTCACCATATCCTCCAGCGTTCTAAGAGCTCTCCATCCCAACTCATTATTTGCATACGTGGTATCGGCATAAATTTTCTCAACATCACCGGCTCTTCTACCTACAATTTCATAATTTAGTTTAACACCTGATATTTTTTCAAAAGCATAAATGACTTCCAGCACAGTTAACCCTTTCCCCGTACCCAGGTTAAACAATTCGTATGTTGCCTTACTTTTACCTTCCAGCATACGCTCAATGGCAACTACATGTGCCGCAGCAATATCCATAACATGAATATAATCACGCACACAACTGCCATCCGGCGTGTTGTAATCATTGCCAAATACTTTCATCGAAGGGCGCTTACCAATAGCCGTTTGTGTGATAACAGGAAATAAATTTTGCGGTGCCCCCAGCGGGTACTCGCCAATTAGTGCCGAAGGGTGCCCGCCAACAGGATTAAAGTAACGCAATGAAATTACTTTCATAACATCATTTGTTTTTGAAAGGTCAACCAAAATATCTTCACCAATTTTTTTTGTATTGGCATAAGGGCTCTCCGCTTTTTTAACCTCTGCAAACTCATCAATCGGCAAACGATCGGGCTCGCCATAAACAGAACAAGAAGAGGAGAAAACAAAATTATTTACATTGTATTGCTGACATAGTTCTAAAAGATTGAGCAACGATACAAGGTTATTGCGATAATACTCCAAAGGTTTATTTACAGATTCGTTTACGCTTTTATATGCAGCAAAATGAATGATAGCATCAATCGGATGAATATGCAGAAACTCATTTACAGCAGTCTTATTATTTAAATCAATGTTTGCAAAAAGAGGACGGGTTCCAGTAATCTTCTCAATTGAATCGACAACTTCTAATCGTGAATTACTGAGGTTATCCAAAATTGAAACCTCATATCCTTTATTAATTAATTCCACTACAGTATGTGAGCCAATATAGCCCATTCCACCTGTAACAAGAACCTTCCTTTTATTTTCCATTTGATTGATTCCTAATCGCACTATATATATTTGTATTCACTCGGTTGCTAATTATTTACAAACTCCAATATTTTAATGTTTTGAACTTGCCCCGATATAAACCTTTTAAATCAACAATAAGCGCCTTTTCATTGCACAACTTTTTAAAATCTTCTTCTGTCATAACAGTGTATTCCTTGTGATTCACACTTACCATGATTGCATCATAATTACTGCCCGGTTTTGCAAGTAATTCAAATCCATATTCTTCTTTTACTTGATCACTGGATGCATGCGGATCCACCACATCTACATTAACGCCATAAGATTTAAACTCATTTACGACATCAGATACTTTTGAATTCCTGATATCTTCAACATCTTCCTTAAAAGTAGCGCCCATTACCAGCACTTTTGCTTTTGCTATGTCTTTTCCCATAGCAATTAATTTTTTTACTGTTTGTTTTGCCACATAAAATCCCATAGAGTCATTTACATAGCGGCCTGAATTAATAACCTGCGAGTGATAACCTAATTCCTGTGCTTTATAAGTAAGATAATAAGGATCTACGCCTATACAATGTCCACCAACGAGGCCTGGTGCAAACTTTAAAAAATTCCATTTTGTTCCGGCAGCTTCCAGCACTTCATAAGTATTGATTCCCATTTTATTGAAAATAATGGAAAGTTCATTCATCAATGCAATGTTTACATCTCGTTGAGTATTCTCAATGATTTTTGCAGCTTCCGCGACCTTAATGCAGGAAGCGCGAAAAACACCGGCTTTAACAACTAATTCATAAACTTTTGCAATCTCTTCCGACGACTCTTCATCACAACCGGAAACAACTTTTGTGATGCTAGATAAAGTGTGCAACTTATCACCGGGATTAATCCTCTCAGGTGAATAGCCTACTTTAAAATCTGTCATAAATTTCAATCCTGACACTTCTTCCAAAACCGGAATGCAATCTTCCTCGGTACATCCGGGATATACCGTTGATTCATAAACCACATAATCACCTTTCTTTAAAGCCATTCCGATAGTCTTTGTCGCACCTAATAATGGTTTAAGATCAGGAAGCTTATGTTCATCTATAGGAGTTGGAACTGCAACAATAAAAAAGTTGGCCTGGCGAAGCACATCAATTGAATCCGAAAATACGATATCGGTATTTGCAAAAGCACTGGTATCCAATTCACCACTTGGATCAATATTGTTTTGCATCATTTCAATGCGTTTTGCATTTATATCAAAACCAATAACGGCTACTTGCTTTGCAAACTCAATAGCTATTGGAAGGCCCACATAACCAAGTCCGATAACTGCTATCTTATTCTCTTTATTTAAAATTTCCTTATACATAATTACTACTTATTTGACTTAATTAAAGGTTTATTAATATTTCGTAAAGAATAAATGCGTTCTATGATCTCAACGACTTTCAGTCCTTCCAGCGCATTGGTTGTCATAATAGTTCTGCCTTTGAGTGTATCAATTACATTTTCAATAATATAATGATGGTTTGCTGCTGATCCTTTATATGCACCATAATCATTGGCCGGATTCACTGGTGGCAGTTCGGGCATCGTATAATTTTTGATATGACAACGCTCCACTTTATTCATATATTGGCCACCTATCTTCAAACTACCCTGACTGCCGATAACAGTAATACTGCTTTCCAAGTTTACGTCCCAGGCAGATGTGGTGTAATTAACAGAACCAATACCACCATTTAGAAAACTGAAATTGACTATTCCTGAATCTTCAAACGCTGTTAAATGCTGATGGTTAAAATCCTTGAACCGAGCCTGTATATCTGTAATATCCCCGAAGACCCAGAACATTATATCTATAAAATGGGAGAACTGGGTAAATAAAGTACCACCATCCAAATCGGATGAGCCTTTCCAGTTCCCCGCAGTGTAATAACGGTCGTCCCTGTTCCAGAAACAATTTAACTGAACAATATATATATCACCTAAGAGCTTTTTCTCAATCACTTCCTTGAGCCAGTAGCTGGGAGGAGAATATCGATTTTGCATTACGCCGAAAACACTGCGGTTAACCTGCAATGCTTTATATATTACTTTTTCGCAATCTGCTTTTGAAATTGCCATCGGCTTCTCACAAACCACATGTTTCCCCTTCTCCAAAGCCATTAATGAATTTGCAGCATGTAACCCATTAGGGGTGCATACATTCACTACATCAATTTCGATATCAGCATTCAGCATTTCCTCCAGACTGTTATAAAAAGGCACATCATCAAATGCATCGAGTTTCAGGCTATCCTTTGGCTTGATGTCGCACATAGCAACTAATTCCGCTTCGTTATTGCGCCTAATCATCTCTGCATGTCGTTTGCCAATATGACCACTGCCAACAATTGCGAACTTTATTTTCCTATCCTTATAATTCATTATTTGTTAATCAATATGAAATGATTTAATGCTAACTAATAAAAATATACTATCCTATTTTTTTTACGTGATTCTCCTTTAATTCATATCTCTCGCCACTTTCCTGACATGTTGCAAATCCTTGTCCGTCAAAATGCAAACGATGACCATATTCGCTCATCCATCCCGAATGTCGTGCGGGGTTTCCCATTACCAAAGCATAGTCAGGAATTTCTTTTGTAACAACGGCTCCGGCACCAATGAAAGCATAAGCTCCGATGTTATGCCCACATACAATAGTGGCATTGGCACCAATCGTTGCGCCTTTCTTTACTATTGTCTTTAAGTATTGACCTTTCCTGTTTACAGCACTGCGTGGATTGATCACATTGGTGAAAACCATACTTGGACCCAGAAAGACATCATCTTCGCAGGTAACACCGGTATATATAGAAACATTATTTTGCACTTTCACATTTTGCCCCAGTATAACGCCCGGTGACACCACTACATTCTGGCCGATGTTACAATTCTCCCCTATTTTACAATTGGACATAATATGTGAAAAATGCCAAATCCTGGTTCCGTCTCCAATATCGCAACCTTCATCAATAACCGCAGTGGGATGAGCTTTATAATTCATAAAAACAATTCAGTGATGAAGGTGATTTAAATACAAATAACAATATATATAGCTGTTGCACAACAATGAATCATGCGAAACGATGTGCTGTTTTATATAATTCTTCATGAGGCAGGCTTTTAAAAAAGGCAAGCGTCCTTTTCAAGCCTTCGGCACGATTTACTTTTGGTTCCCATCCCAACAATTCTCTTGCCTTTTTTATATCAGGCCTGCGCTGTTTTGGATCATCCTGGGGTAATTCTTTATATATAATTTTCTGTGAGGTTCCTGTCAATCTGATAATCTCTTCGCCAAATTGCTTGATGGTAATTTCTTCAGGGTTCCCTACATTGACCGGATAAACATAGTCGCTGAATAATAAACGGTAAATTCCTTCCACCAAATCATCCACATAACAAAAAGAGCGAGTATGACTGCCATCTCCAAAAACGGTGAGGTCTTCGCCGCGTATGGCCTGACCAATGAAAGCAGGTAACACACGACCATCATTTAATCGCATGCGTGGGCCATAGGTATTAAATATTCTGATAATGCGGGTTTGCAATCCATGATAAGTATGGTATGCCATAGTTATTGCTTCCTGAAATCG
>JANOXC010000188.1:0-11024 GCA_031418215.1 Bacteroidota bacterium | reverse complement strand
TAAACTATATGCTACACCTGTTATATTGATATTATTTGTATTTCCGGTTACAGGAGGGAAATAAGGCCTTACATAATTAATTAATGTCGGAAGTGCATTTAACTTAAACAGATTTGCAATTGGAAACGTTCCTGTGATAATAAATGAATCGATGCCATTATATATAAAGTCTGTCATACCAAAATCAGGTTGTTGTACCAATGCCAACACTGAATCATATTTTCCCTCTATTACAATGATTTCAATAAGCACACTGTCATTGTTCAACTGGAATGTTTCATTTCCGGTAGTTATAAGGGCAGGAGAATTAATTGTATCAGTAATTATTGTCTGATTGAAGAACAACTGTGTCAGCTCTGATCCGATTAGATTATTTACTCTTCCGCTGTCCGAAGCAGGAATACCGGCAATGATGCAGGAAGTAATTAGAATTTCCGCTGATGCAGAACCTACACAACCATTTGTATCAGTTACATCAACAATATAGGTGTTTGCAGCATTTACAATTATTGAATCAGTTGTTTCTCCTCCGGGCGACCATAAATAACTTATATAAGTAGTGTCAGGTACAACTGAAAGTGTAACAGAATCGCCACTGCAAACCGACAATGATCCACTAGAAGTAATCACAGGAGTAAACGGAAGGAATTCATCAATAGTCACAGTAGCATCGGCAGATGTTTCACAGCTGCTGTTATCATAAACATAATAATTATAAGTTCCTGCTGTAATGTTAAGTGAATCATCACCACTTATAAAATAAGGAGGGAAACCACCTGTTACAGTAAAAACAACATCGGTAACTCCACCAAGACAAACAGTTGGCGACAATGCCGTAACTGTTAATGTCAACTGAGGAACTTCTCCAACTGTAATAACAGTATCATATCCGCAATCAAGATCATCAAAGACACCAACAGTATAGGTGCCGGCAGATAAATTACTAAAATAACCATCGGTATTCTCCTGATAAAAATCGGTGGCACTTATATAATAATTATAAACACCATATTCACGTGACATTGCAACAGCTGCGTCAGACGAGCTGCTGCTTCTGCTGCTTCTGCTTGCATTCCTGGCTCCAACATCAAGTGTTCCGCCGCTTGCAGGCCCTATCTCAATTGTACCATCGCCGTAATCACTACAAGTAACTTCGGTAACCAAAATAGGCCCCGGGTAAATAGCAGGATGTAATGAAATGGTAATTGAATCATAAGAAACACAACCTAATAAATCGGTTGCTGCAACACTATATACAGTGGTGGAATCAGGCTGCACCTGAATGCTGCTTGTTACGGCACCCGTACTCCAAACAATACTTGTATAGGGACCTGCTATGCTAAGCGTTGTTGTTTGCCCATGGCAAACAATGATGTCGGGCCCCAGGTTAACTTGTGAAGAAATAATATCAGCGGGCTCGCTCAACATTGAGGAACAACCATTGCTGTTTGTAACACTAACATCGTAACTCCCGGGATTAGAAACCGCAATAGTCGGGCTCGATGCAGCAGTTGACCATGAGTAGCTTGCAAAAGTCGCTGTATCAATTTTTCCTATTGCCACTGCATCTAGCTCACTCCAATTTTGTATTGCATCAACATTGATTGCAATGCGAATTTCCGAAACATTAAATGTGGTGATGGGAAAACTGATGCGTAATATCCGGGCTGTGTTAGTGCCGATTGGTCCTGCTGAAATCGAATACACAACTTCAAATAATCCGGTAGTCGGGTTTTTTATATAAACCGTATCAATAGCTCCAGGCCTATAGGTTTCGTAAATATCAATAAAATTAATCGGGGATGGATTAGCAAATCCAAGCGTAATAAATTCCCTCGGACTATTTCCCTGTGGTGACCAGGCTTGGGTTAAACTTCCATATGAAGGATATACATTAGGCGCGCCAAGTATCTGGTTGGCACTCCAATCTGTTGGAGTATATTCAGAGCTGAATGATAAAACACTTGATGCATACCTGCGATTCACAACCTTGCCAACTGCTAATGTAATTCCGCTATTCAAACAAGGAGAGACTGTATAATTTCCGCTGGTAGAATAAATTGACGGTTCGGGATTCGATTTTGTTATAACTACAATTGAATCATATGAAGAACATCCGCTTACAGTTCCGGTTAATAAATATTTACCAGCCTCTTCAGTGAGTATAGAATTAAAAAACAAACTGGCATCAGTTGAGGTAAATCCATTTGGTCCTGACCATAAGTAAGAACCTCCACCTGTGGCAACAAGATTTAAAAAATTATTTTCACAAACTGAAATTGAATCTCCTCCTAAAATATTAATGTTTGGTGCAGTATGAATATCGCCGTCGTAATCATTACAATCGCCACTATTGGTAACATAAAATGGAGGCGGGGTACAAGCGACAATACTGGCATTTGCATTGCCAAAACCATCATGATCATTATCAGCATAGTAAGTTAAAGCCGGTAGCACTGTTACTTGCTGCGTACATGTTGCTGTGTTTCCTCCCGGAGCAGTTGCAGTCCATACAACATTATAAATTCCTGGAACAAAACAGGATGGGGCATTGTTAGTTATCACTGTACCCGGACAATTGGTGGAAGTAGCATAAGTAGGACCAACGACAATTACGCCAATAGCTTCAGATGAAATATTATTGAATTTACGGTTTGGCTGACAACTGAAGTCAAGTGTACCTTGTTGAGTAAGATAGTATATACCGGGAGCAGTAGGCGCTGTAAAATTGCCTGATGTATAGGATCCGGTGGTTCCATTGAAAATAGGATGCTGGCATTGCAATGTTGTAGTCGTTCCACCGATTCCGATATAAGATTGCACGATACATCCCGGGCAATACCCTGTACTTGAATTAAAGGCTACGGAAAGGTTATAATTTAAACTAACTGATGAACCTGGAGCCACCACGGCAGAATTCCCTCCACCATTTATTGAAACACCTGAATATGTGATAAACCTTTCAGCATATTCTAACGTTACTGGTGACGAAATAGCAGCAGGATAAAATTCAAGTGGGCATGCTTTGTTCTGACAAACAGTAACATCAACGGGACACGAAATGATAGGTGTACAACCGCTACAACTAATTCCTGAAATAACTGCACCCGGATTTACCCAATTGGAAGTTGAACCGTTTAAGGCAAAATTGACAAGTGCTCCATTATTACTACTGTTACCGGTTGCATCAATAAGGGTAGTTAAACCTGCATTGTTGCCCCCAGGAACTCCCTCGTTGAAATGATAGGCTGCCATTAAACCTGGCTGAGGACCAATTTCGCAATTCATGTCAGCAAATATCTGTGCACCTGAACGTGCAACACTCCATACCCTTAATTCATCAATATTTCCATTGAAATTATTGGTGGTATAGGCAATGTCACCAATATATAGATTTGTATTTCCACTACCGATGAATGCCGAAGCAGAAATATCAGCAGCAACAATTACCCCATCCCTGTATATTTTCCTTGCTTTTGTAACATTATCAAACGTACAGGCCCAATGATGCCAGTTAAAATCAGGAGCTACAGAAGCATTCAAATCATTGGCGTAAAAATTGAAAAGAAAAGTAGAACCGCCTGGCGCAAACCCGATATGCAATGTTTGATTGTTACCAACTATTCCGCCTTGTGAAAATGCAACTCCATAATTAGAATTGCCAGTTTGTTTAAGCCACACTTCAACTGAAAACGACTTATTTGAAAGATCAACATTTGAATTAGTGACCACTACTTTATCATTAACACCGTCAAAATTCAATGACTGTGCAGAAGTACGATTGAAATTAAACAACAAGACAGTGATTGCAGCTAATAAGTATTTATTTCTCATATTTAAATTTTTAAAGTAATAGTAGTTGAGGTTTAGTATTTTATAATGTTATAAGCTAATAAAGATTTGTCGAATTTTACCAAGGGGGACACTGCTTTCAAACAAATGACAACTTGGCTATCTTTTGATTTCTATTTAAATCAAAAGATAAACTACTGCTTTAAATCAATTAACATCAGCGAAACAATCACTGTTATTTAATTGAATTTCAGTTACCTGAAGAAGTCTTGTATTTAGCGCAAGGTAAAAAAAATATTTTATCTGTGCAAGGTTTTTTTGGCGAGTCAATAACAAATTTCCATTAAGAAATCATTCTTTTAACCTTTATAATGTGGTTATTGGGCCGTCAAACCCCTAAAAAATGAAAAGCCCCCCGATTGAACAGGGGGCTTTTTTTGAAACCTTAACAGGGTAAATTATTAATCCACCCTATCGTGCAGGTAAGGGTTATTGGTTCTTAATTCAGTTCTTTTTTCATTTTCATCTGTTGCCAGCGTAAAGCGGGAGACATTTGATTCAGAAGATGCAGGCACATTATTTAATACCACATTCCTGCGCTTATAGGCCGGCTCACGTTCGAGGTCGGCAATGCCGTTAGGGGTATTCATCCTGTAGCTGAGTTCTTTCAATTTCATGATGCGTTCGCGAGAACGACGAAACATTTCCTCCTCAGGCGTATTGATTGGCTCTTTATCATTTAAATCAAACGGCTGAATTTGCTGTATCGGCACTTCCGTTATTTCATTAAACAAAGTTCCCCTTGGGGCAAGCGTCGAAACCGGTGGATCAAGCTCCAAAGGCAATTCCAATTCAACAATTTTTTCTGAATCATCATTCAGGTTAAATACAATATAGGGTTCCGGATTACCGGGAATCTGCTCTTCCGTAATCTCATTACTGATTTCTACAACTTCTTTTTCAACTATTATTTCTTCTTTAATAATTATAACAGGTTCCAATGGATTGAATGGAATTACAGGTTTTACATCAACAACTGCATCCTGTTTTTCATTATATATATTATCGGTCGGCAGTGTATTGATCTCAAACTTTACAGTTTTCTCCTGCGATAAAACATGAACAATACGTTCAGGTTTTTTTGTTTCACTTACCATTTGTAGACTTGTTTTAAATCCTGTAGCAATGATGGTAACTGAAATCTTATCTCCTAAAGTTGGATCCGATCCAATACCCATAATGATATCAGCAGTTTGACCGGCTTGCTCCTGTATGTAATCATTAATTTCTCCCACTTCATCCATCGTTGCCTCTTTTGAACCGGATGTAATGTTTAACAATATATATCGTGCCCCTTCAATATGACTGTCGTTCAACAACGGTGAGTCAATTGCCTGCTCTGCAGCACGAATGGCACGACTCTCCCCTTCTGCGGTGGCAGAACCCATAATGGCAACTCCGCTATCCTTCATTACGGTTTCAATATCGGCGAAATCGACATTCACCTGCATTGTTACTGTGATGATCTCAGCAATACTTTTTGCTGCTATTGCCAATACATCATCTGCATTACCAAAAGCCTGAGTAAGAGGAAGGTTGCCGTAGATTTCACGCAATTTATCATTGCTGATAACTAACAATGCATCCACATTCTTTTTCATTTCTTCAATCCCACTTTCTGCATGCAGCTTTCGTTTTTTACCTTCAAAAGAAAAAGGAATCGTCACTATTCCAACAGTGAGTACGCCCATCTCTTTGGCAACACCTGCGATGATTGGGGCAGCACCTGTTCCTGTTCCGCCACCCATACCGGCAGTGATAAATACCATTTTAGTATTATCCTTCAGTGTGTTTTTAAGGTCTTCAATATTCTCGATAGCAGCCTGCTTGCCTACTTCCGGAATAGCTCCTGCACCGCGACCTTCAGTAAGGCTTGTCCCCAACTGAATTTTGCGTGGAACAGGACTCACCTCCAATGCCTGTGCATCCGTGTTACAAACTAAAAATTCAACGCCATTAATTCCCTGGCGGAACATGTGGTTCACTGCATTGCTGCCTCCGCCACCAACACCAATTACCTTAATAATTGATGGATTCTCTTTGGTTAATTCAAATTGTATCATTGTTATTTTTTTTAAATTCTTATTTTCTTTTGTAGTATAGTCGTAATTTGATTCAATTAATTTTCAATATTTAATCTTCATTATTAAATATTCTTGAAATCCCTGTCTTCGCCTTCATCACCGAACAATTCTTTTCCCTTCTTAAAAAATGTTTCAAACCATTTTCCCTTGTGTTTTGGCTCTTCAGCCAATGAGACAACTCCTTTTGTTCGAGAGCGCAGCTTCTCCATATCATTTAATCCTCTTATCACCAACCCTACTCCTGTTGCATACATCGGGCTTTTTACCTCGTCCATTCCCTTTCCCAAGTGCTCATTGGGATATCCAATACGGGTGTCCATTCCGGTGACAAATTCAACCAATTGCGAAACGTGCTTCAACTGGGAGCCTCCGCCGGTAATAACAATACCTGCTATTAGTTTTTTCTCAAACCCTGAACTTTTGATTTCATAATAAACATTTTCAATAATCTCTTCCATCCTTGCCTGAATAATTTGTGCAAGATTTTTAACAGAAATTTCTTTGGGTTCACGTCCGCGCAAACCGGGGATGGAAACAATTTCATTCTCCTTCATTTGCTTTGCCAATGCGGAACCGAATTTTATTTTTAGAAGCTCCGCTTGATTACGAATGATGGAACAACCCTCCTTGATATCTTCAGTTATTACATTTCCTCCAAAAGGAATTACAGCGGTATGACGAATGATGCCATCCTGAAAAATTGCGAGGTCAGTTGTACCTCCACCAATATCAACCAAAACAACACCAGCTTCTTTCTCTTCTTCCGTGAGCACTGCTTCTGCCGATGCTAAAGGCTCCAACACAAGGTCTACTGTTCTTAACCCCGCTTTAGTCACACATTTTTGAATATTATTTGCGGCCGTAATCAATCCTGTGATAATATGACAGTTGGCTTCAATCCTGATACCTGACATTCCGATGGGGTCCTTTATCCCTTGCTCATTATCCAGAATAAACTCCTGAGGAATGACATGAATGATTTCTTCTCCAGGAGGCATGGCCAGTTTATACATATCGTCGATGATGGCATCAATATCGCGCTGGCTAATTTCATCTACTGTACTGCTGCGTGTTATCATTCCGCGATGCTGCATACTTTTTATATGCTGACCGGCAATACCAACATGCACATCACTTATTTCCACTCCTGATTTAGCTTCTGCCTCAGCAATAGCTTCTTTGATAGAAGCCACTGTTTTTTCAATATTGGCAACCATGCCACGCATAACGCCGAGTGATTCGCTGCGCCCCATGCCCATGACTTCCACTTTTCCAAACTCATTTCTACGGCCTACTATCGCAGCAATTTTTGTTGTTCCGATATCTAACCCTACGATAATTCCCGAATGTTCCATTACGAATTTATTTTTGTACAAACCACCTGATTTTTGAATTTGAGATTGATGATGGAATAATTATTCCACCCCATTTTATTCAATCCCGCAGTATAAAAAATATATAATCTTTTGAATTTTCCCTCCAAATCATCCGTTGTTCCAAGAATAATTCTTTGGTTTCCTACGCGTGGAATCAATTCTATTTCCTGCTGTGCGTTCACATAAATCTGTTCAAGCTGTGCATTCCAGAAAGTATCTACATCAAGGAACTGCGAGAGCTTATAAATTTGACTAAGGATAGGTTCAGACCGGTAAATGGCGGTATCTGTTTTTAATGAATCTCCGCTCCAGACGGGGATCTGCATTTCCGAATAGGTATCGAATATATATCCGTTGGCAACGATTACAGGCGTGGAATAACGATCAGAAACTGGCATGAATTTACCCTTTCGATCAATATAAAAATGTTCGTCCTGCATCGTTATGATTCGTATCATTGGATCGCGTTGTACCACATTGACTTGTAATTTTCCGTCAATGGTTGAATATACTTCAGCCTGCTCTACGTAAGGGTTAGCCATGATCTTTTTTTCCAACAATGAAATGTTGATAGATCCAATGGAACTACCGATGATTTTCGAGTGGCTGTTAATGATGTCCAGCATTTCTCTTTCATCTATAAAATCATGTGGAACTTGGTCATCAATCTGAACATCGATGGCTGTACATTTAAGCGATTGCTGCTTTTCGTTTACAAAACTCAACAGGGTCAACAAACCCGCTCCCAGTAAACACCAGCTGCTGATCATTAAAATTTTTCTCCAATTGATTTCCTTTAGTTTCATGCTAAAACAGATTTAACAGGTTGCACCAATTGATCAATATCTCCGGCACCTAGGGTGAGTAAAACCTCAGGTTTGCGTTTTTTTATTACTGATAACAACTCTGTTTTAGAGCAAAGCTGTTTATCATCTACTGTTACTTTATCCAAAATCAATTTGGAAGTTACGCCATCAATTGGTAATTCACGGGCCGGGTAGATGTCAAGCATTATAACGGTATCAAGCAGGGAAAGACTTGTTGCAAACCCGTCGGCAAAATCACGTGTTCGTGAAAATAAGTGCGGTTGAAAAACACCCGTCACCTTTTTATCACTATATAATTCCTTGACTGATGATATAGCCGCCCGCAACTCCTCAGGATGGTGTGCATAATCATCAATGTAAGTACAATCCTCCCCTTTCAAATGATATTCAAAACGTCGCTTTACCCCCAGAAAAGTATTTAATGCATGCTGCACTTTTTCAGCACTAATATTCAGTTGAAAAGCAACAGCAATGGCTGCCAAAGCATTTTCAATATTATGACGGCCCGGCATGCCCAATGCCCAATTGCTGTAGTTCCCTTCAGGTGTGGCTATATCAAAATGATAGGCATGATGTTCCACAGTAATATTAGTAGTACAGTAGTCTGCTTTGGAATTGATGGAATAAGAAACAGGTGGGAAATTTGTATTTAAAGGCAGGCCCGATTTTGCAATCAGTTTGCCATTGGGCTTTACCTGTTTTGCAAATAATCGATAGGAATCTTCCAACTCTTCCTTTTCACCATATATATCCAAATGATCAGCATCCATAGAAGTGATTACAGCAATATCAGGATGCAGCGTGAGAAAGGAACGGTCAAACTCATCAGCTTCTACAATTACAATTGGTTTGTTGTTGCTGTCATATTTACCGGCGATAAAATTCGATTGGTAGTTAGTACTTACGCCGCCAAGAAATGCAGCACAATTTACACCAGCACTTTTTAAAATATGCGTTATGATGGTAGCTGTTGTTGTTTTACCATGTGTTCCTGCAATAGCTATGGTGAAAGAATCTTTTGTCAGCCAACCTAAAACAACAGCGCGCTTAACAATTTGAAGTCCGCTATTTAGTATAAAATTATATTGTAGATGATCTTTTGGTATAGCCGGTGTATATATAATCAGTGTCTGCTCATTTAAAGTTGAATCAGTAACAAACTTTGGAAGTTTCATTACATCATCCTCAAAAGAAACCTCAATTCCTTCTGCTTCTAATGCAATCGTCAACGGTGTTTCCGTCTTATCGTATCCGGATACAGTTTTTCCTGCCGATTTAAAATAACGTGCAAGGGAACTCATTCCAATACCACCGATACCTAAAAAGAAAACATACTTTACTTTAGACAAGTCCACTATTACAGTATATTAGTTTTTTATCAACAATAACACTTCTCTAGCTATCTTCTCTGCTGAGTCGGTAATTGCAAGTGATTTAATATTTGCTATCATTTTTTCTTGTAGTGCCTTATCGTTAACAAGCGTTAAAGCAACATCTATTAAAGTATCATTTGCATCTACATCTTTTACAAGTATAGCTGCATCATGTTCAACCAATGCCATGCAATTTTTTGTTTGATGATCTTCTGCAGCGGTAGGAAGCGGAACCAAAATAACAGGCTTCCCTACAAGGCATAATTCAGAAACGGTACTTGCTCCTCCTCTTGCTACAACAACATCACTCATTGAATATGCCAAATCCATTCTGCTTATAAAATCAAATACTTTTATACCGGGATTATTCAACTTTGCGATTGCCTCTAAAGCTTGGGAATAAAACATTTTTCCTGTTTGCCAGATCAACTGAATATCTGCAGAAGATAACTTATTAAGATCTTTTAACACACTCTGGTTAATGCTGCGCGCACCTTGGCTGCCACCAACAATTAATATTGTCGTTTTGTTTTCCTCCAGCTTAAAGAACCTTGCAGCTTCCGGCTTTTTTCCTGTTATTTCCAAAATATCAGCACGAACAGGATTGCCTGTCTTAATAATTTTATCAGCAGGGAAGTAACGATCCATTTGATCATATGCAACACATATCCTTTGTACTTTTTTCGCCAATAATTTATTGGTGATCCCGGGATAAGAATTTTGCTCTTGTATTAAGCAAGGGACATCTCTTCTCGATGCCATATACAACAAAGGTCCACTGGCATAACCACCCACCCCAACAGCTGCCTGAGGTTTGAACCGGTTGATGATCTTTCCCGCTTTAACTAAACTGCTCATTAATTTAAAAGGCCATTTAAAATTTTGAAACGACAATTCTCTTTTAATACCTGTTATATTCAATCCTTCAATTTCAAAACCTGCAGCAGGAACTTTTTCCATTTCCATTTTTCCCAATGCGCCTACAAACAACAATTCAATACCCGGTTCCATTTTCTGCAATGCTTTTGCAATGGCTATTGCGGGAAAAATATGACCACCTGTTCCTCCACCGCTGATGATCACTCTATGTGGATTAGATGGCTGCAAACTCACCTCCTGTAATCGAACCCTCAGTATTTCTATTTAATTCTTCCTGTTCAATATCTGCGCTTACACTTAATATGATTCCTAATGCCAGGCTGGTAAACCAGATGGATGTTCCACCCATACTCAACATCGGCAAAGGCTGTCCCGTTACAGGAAACAAATTCACTGCAACAGCCATGTTGATCATAGCCTGAAACACTAAGCTGAAAGCACAACCTATCGTTACAAGTGCTGCAAATGCCCGTTCCGTTTTTCGAACAATCCGAATTGCACGATAAAACAACAATATATATAACATGACGATTGTTATGCCCCCAATCAATCCATATTCTTCAATAATTATTGCAAAGATGAAATCTGAATATGGGTGAGGCAAGAAATTCCTTTGTGAACTGTTGCCCGGAC
>JANOXC010000187.1:0-16059 GCA_031418215.1 Bacteroidota bacterium | reverse complement strand
TGTAATGGAGGTAATGATGGTTTTGTTATTATAGATATTGTTAATGGAACTCAACCTTACAATTATCTATGGTCTAATGGTGATACAACACAAAATATCATTGATGTATTAGCAGCTGTTTATAATTTAACAGTAACTGATATTAATGGCTGTATTGGTGTTTTTACTGATACCATTACAGAGCCCCTTCCACTTTCTCTTTCCGCAATTCTTAATAATGCAACTTGTTTCCAGCCTAATGGATCAATTATTATTTTACCTTCTGGCGGTACGCCTGTTTATAATTATCTCTGGTCAAATGGTGTAATGTCATCAACCAATTCTCAACTCTATGCTGATACTGTTTATACAATAACAATCACTGATGCCCAAAGTTGTTCCTTTGATACATCATTCACATTGTCTAATTCAGGAACACCAATAATCAACCTAGTGACTAAAGTAAATGTATCCTGCTTTGAGTTTTCAGATGGCTCAATTGATATTGATGTTACCGGTGGCATTCCGCCTTATTCTTATTTATGGTCCGGGCAGTTACAGGTTACCCAGGATATTCAGAATCTTCCTGCAGGTGGTTATGATGTACTTGTTGTTGACACCACAGGATGTAGTAGTACGGCTCATTTTGATATTTTGCAACCTGCTGTTATAGATATTGTTTTTCCAGTAATAAGTAATACCAATTGTGGGCAATCTAATGGAAGTGCAGTTGCAGTTGTTTCGGGAGGTAATCCCCCTTATTTATTACAGTGGTCAAACGGTGACACAAATGATTCAATTAATAGTTTATCTGCTGGTAGTTACACGCTCACAGTAACAGATAATTCCGGTTGTGTTAAATCAGCGATTGCAAATATCAGTGATATTGGCGGACCCATTATTGCATCAGTTGACTCTACACTGATTAGTTGCCCCGGTGGAAGCAATGGAGCAATAAGTGTTGTTGCCATTGGCGGTATTCCTCCTTTAAGTTATTCATGGACCAATGCAGCATCCGACAGTGCGTCTGTAAGTGGCCTTCCTGCCAATATATATACAATAACAATCGCTGATGCGGCAAACTGTATTACTATTCGTTCATTTGATATTACTGATCCTGCCAACATTGTTTTAAATGCAACGCTCTCTCAGAATAACCCTCCATACAACCTTACATGCTTTCAAATTAATGATGGTTCTATTGATCTTACAGTTACCGGTGGAACACAACCTTATTTATATATATGGTCCACAGGTTCTAACAATGAAGATCAGGTAAATCTTTCAGCCGGAAGCTATACTGTTATCGTCAGAGATAGTAACCTTTGTGAGGTCACTGATACTTTTTCACTAACGGAGCCACCGCAAATTCTTGCATATGCTGGTGCTGATGTTACTATTTGCGGACAGTCCTATATTACATTGAACGCTGATTCACCTTCCTATGGAATCGGTCATTGGGAAATCATCAATGGAAATGGTTTTACAAATATTATTGACTCAACCTATTTTGCTTCGCTTGTGGATTCACTTCAAATTGGGGTTAATGCTTTTTTATGGGTTGTTGCTGATGCCCATTGTACTGTTAGCGATGAAACTTTTGTGACCGTTAAAACAAATATTATTGCGTTTGCGGGAATTGATAAATTAGATTTATGTGAAAATGAATATATACTAACAGGAACCCTGGAAGCAGGATATGCCGGGTATTGGTCGGTAACGAGTGGGGGAGGTAGTATCGATAGTATCTATGATCCCAATTCAATAGTGACCGGCTTATCAGTAGGATCTAATGTTTTTACATGGACAGTTTCATTAGACAATTGTATTGATTCTGCTTCAATTAATGTTAACAGACTTGATTCTATTGAATGTCTTTCTCAGATTAATATCCCAAGTGCATTTTCACCAAATGGAGATGGTCACAATGATTATTTTGAAATCAGGGGTATTGAAGATTATGTCGTGAATCAATTAACTATTTTCGATCGATGGGGTATTGAAGTTTATAGTCAAAGTGGGTATCAGAACAATTGGAAAGGGGATAACAACGATGGAAAGCAAATTACAGATGGAACTTATTTCTATCTCTTGAAAGTTGAAGGAATCACCAAGGTTTACAAGGGATTTATTGATGTAAGAAGATGAAAGTGAAAACAAAAATAATATATATCATCACTTTTACAGCTGTTTTGCTGTTGCGTAGCTTATTGATTAATGCGCAGCAAACTCCGCTTATGAGTCATTATATGTTTAACGGATTGCTTTTAAACCCTGCTTATGCCGGCAGTAGAGATTTTGTGAGTACAACTATGTTATATAGAAAACAGTGGGTGGGCCTTGAGGGAGCCCCAACAACTGAATCTGTAAGCATTCATGGTCCTTTGAAGAGTAAGAAGATGGGAATGGGTTTATATATTTTAAAAGATAAGATTGGTGTCACAGGACAGACTGAGATGTTTGGAAGCGTTGCCTACCATTTACCTTTGCCGAAGGCTAAACTTTCATTTGGGATGCAATTTGGCTTTAATAGTTTTAAATCGGATATCGTAAATCTTAAATATTGGGATCCACAGGATAAGGTATTTAATTATAATACATACAGTAATATACTTCCCAATGTTGGATTTGGCGTGTATTACTATCAACCACTTTTCTATTTAGGATTTTCAGTTCCCGGCTTAATAAGTTATAATCCCGATGAAAGTTTTTCTGTTAAAAAGGATACAATTCTTTATAGGTACAACAGAAGATACATGTTCACATCAGGTTATGTTTTTGAAACAGAAGGGGCTTTGAAATTTAAACCGTCGCTACTGATTAAGTATGAAAAAAACAGTCCTGTGCAGTTCGATCTTAATTTGAATGTACTTATCAACGATATATTTTGGCTGGGGGCTTCTTACCGGAACGGCGATGCTATCGTAGCTATCCTGGAATATCAGATAAACAGGAAGTTTCGGGTAGGTTATTCCTATGATTATACTTTAGGAAAACTAAATACTTATCAATCCGGTTCACATGAAGTAATGTTAGGTTATGATTTTGGTTATGATGTCTTAAAGATGAAAACACCTCGGTACTTCTAATGAGTATAAAAAGGGTATATATATTAATTTTTATCATTACAGGGCTTGCTTTGTCCGGATGCATTTCCATCCGATTGAGAACGGCTAATGAAAATTATCAGCAATATGCATATGCTGAAGCTATCAAGGATTTTGAATGGGTATTACAGAAGAAGAAAATTCCCGAAGCAATTCCCATGCTTGCTGATTGCTACCGTCAAACCGGTAATTCAGTTAAAGCTGAGTATTGGTATAAAAAAGCCAATAAGCTGCCTGATGCTGATGCCCATTGGAAGTTATTTCTTGCAGAGGCATTAATGAAGAATGAAAAGTATGATGAAGCACGCACGAATTTTATTGACTACCTGGCATTAAACAGAAATGACTTGAAAGCACAACGTTTACTTTTGGCTTGTGACTCTTTAAAATCATTTTATCGCGACACAACGCTTTATTCAATACAGATGTTGCGGTTCAATGTTCAGGCTGAAAACAACTTCAGCCCTACTTTTTACAATTCAGGAATTGTTTTTCTTTCAGACCGGAACTTTAAGGGATTGAGTAAAAGTAAATCAGACTGGACAGGTAAGCGTTACCTTGATCTTTTTTATGCGGCAAGAACAGAGAAGGGAAATTGGATTGATCCTGAACCTTTACGTGGAGATTTGAATGGCCGTTTTAATGAAGGACCCGCTGTATTTACAAGTGATTTTAATACCATGTATTTTACTCGGAATAATTATACGAGTAATAAGGTTGAGAAAAATAAAAAGAATATTAATGTATTAAAAATATATCAGGCAGTAAAGGAAGAAGGATTTTGGAAATTGCAAGATAAATTAGTTTTTAACACTGATGATTATACTGTGTGTCATCCGGCTATTAACAGCACTGGTACCGTTATATATTTTGCTAGCGATATTCCCTGGGGATATGGCGGAATGGATATATATCAGGTTCACCTGGAAGTTGGTAACAATTGGAGTAAACCCGAAAACCTTGGTCCAAAAGTAAATGCCGAAGGGAATGAGCTTTTCCCTTCTATGCAAAATGATTCCACTCTGTATTTTTCTTCTGATGGCCACATAGGTATGGGTGGGTTAGATGTTTTTGTTTCACATTTTGAAAATGGTGAATGGCAAAAGCCGGTTAACCTAAATGCTCCTATTAATTCATCACACGATGATTTCGGATTTATTATTGACTCCGGTAATACAACAGGGTTTTTTAGTTCAAACCGTTATGGCGGGCTGGATAAGATTTTCAGCTTCAAAAGGAATCAGCCGAAATTGATGGCAACACTTTCGATGACTTCTTTGGATCAACGACCTTCTTCTTCAGTTACTGCAATAACTATATATAAAGATGGCGTCAAGGATACCACTGTTACGAATCAGGGATTAGGGAATATAGGCTTTAAGCTTGCCATTAACCACAATTATGAATTCAACATTGATAACAAAGAGTTTTACGCAGCAAAAGTTGTTGTATCTACAATCGGTCGTAATCTTTCTGAAGATATTCCTTTGGAAGTTAAGTTGGACAGAGTGATTTTAAATAAACAAATGATATGGCAGGGAATTAATTTTAAAAAGAAAGACTGGCAGCTAAAGTTAGATGCAGGAGATGCATTGGATAAGTTAGTGAGAATGCTGCAAGATAATCCCCGTTTGCAAATTGAAATCGGATCTTATACGGACGCAAGAGGTAGTGACAATGAAAATTTGAAATTAACACAAAGAAGAGCGGAATTGGTATTGCAGTTTCTGACTTCGAGCGGGATTAAATCCGGACGATTAATCGCCAAAGGATACGGAGAAATGAAATTGCTTAATCAGTGTGTAAATGGAGTTTTATGCATTGAGGAAGACCAACAGGTAAATAACAGGATTGAAATTACTGTGAAAGACATATTGCAGACATCTTTGCAATGAAGACACCACTAGTACCACTTGCTGAACGCCTTCGTCCGAAAAAACTGGGAGATATTGTTGGGCAACAACATTTGGCCGGAGATGATGGAATTTTTAACAAGCTTTTGAAGAGTGGTTTGCCAAGCATGATTCTTTGGGGCCCACCCGGAGTTGGGAAGACTACACTGGCATATATTTTAGCTAACAATGCCGGATTACCAATGTTTTCGCTCAGTGCAATAAGCGCCGGTGTAAAAGAAGTACGCGAGGTAATAGCAAAATCGAGGGAAAGCGGCAAGGCAGTATTGTTTATCGATGAAATTCATCGCTTTAATAAATCACAGCAGGATTCGTTATTAGGGGCAGTCGAGCAGGGAATTATTATCTTAATTGGAGCAACAACGGAGAATCCTTCATTTGAAGTTATTCAACCACTTTTGTCACGATGTCAGGTATATATATTAAATGAACTGGGAAAAGATGATCTTGTTCAACTTTTTAATAAAGCAATTAAGGAAGATGAATTTCTTGTTGAACGGAAAGTTGACATCAGGGAAGCTGATATCCTTCTTGCATTATCAGGTGGCGATGCACGAAAGTTGTTAAATATTTTAGAACTTGTTGTAAACGCTTCTGTTGAAACGCCTGTAATTGTTGACAATGCAAAGGTGCAGGATATTGCGCAACGTAAAATGGCATTTTACGACAAGGGCGGAGAGCAACATTATGATATCATTTCTGCTTTCATTAAATCGATGCGTGGAAGTGATCCCAATGCGGCTGTATATTGGCTTGCAAGAATGATTGAAGGCGGGGAAGATCCAAAATTCATTGCTAGAAGAATGCTGATATTGGCAAGTGAAGATATTGGTAATGCCAATCCCAATGCATTGGTTTTGGCAACAAGCTGTTTCCAGGCTGTTGATATGATTGGATATCCTGAATGCAGAATCATACTTTCTCAAACAGTAATTTATCTGGCTTGCTCGCCAAAGAGTAATGCCAGTTATATGGCAATTGAAGATGCCTTATCAGCAGTGAAAAAAGCGGGTGATCTTGCTGTGCCACTGCACCTCCGAAATGCACCAACAAAATTGATGAGGGAGTTAAATTATGGCAAGGATTATCAATACGCTCATCAGTATGATCAAAACTTTGTTGACCTTGAGTATTTACCGCAAGGGATTGCAGGGGCAAAGTTTTTTGAACCGGGGAAGAATCTGCGCGAGGATGAATTAAGGAAATTTTTGAAATTACGCTGGAAGGAAAAGTACGATTATTAATCCTTGCAAAGAGTGTTATGTATGAGTGAAACATGATAATCTTGTAAAAGGGCCTTGCAGTAGTTTTCCATTTTATTTTTTCGCTCAGGTAAATTAAGCATCAGGTTATTCTGCAATGGGATATCTAAACGATAATCGTACAACCCAATACTTTTCGTGCCATCAAAGAATAATATATATCGATCGTCTACTATCTGGTAGATGTTATTTGCATACTGAACTGCATATCGATCATTGTTATTTGGAAACAAACTATTACCATAACTTCTCATTGAACCTTTAAAACCCGTTAATTGCAAAATCGAGGGCATAATGTCAAGGTGCTGCGCCAATTTACTATCGTGGCCTTTCAAGTTTTTGCCAGGATAATAAAAAGCAATTGGCACACTATATTTTCCTGCTGCATTGGTATATTTTTCGGGGTGTTCTCCATAGCCGAAAGTATGATCAGCAGTAATCACAAAAAGTGTATTGTTAAACCAAGACTTATTTTTTATGGAATCAAAGAATACTCGGAGGGAATAATCTGTATATCCGATAGATTCAATGATACTGGAATAACCTTTCGGAAATTTCCCTTTCATTGTTTTGGGAATGTTGAAAGGGTCATGTGAGGAAAGGGAAAACATTGCAGTGCAGAATGGTTGTGGTTGTTGATCTATTTGCCTGGCAATGTATTGAAAGAACACATCATCATAAATACCCCAGTTGCCATCAAATTCTTTATCGTTATTAAATTCATTTTTACCAAAATAGTGATCAAACCCCGCAGCTTTTGTATAGGAATCAAGTTTGAATTCACCATTGATACCGCCATGAAAAAAACTGGTATAGTAATGCATTGTTTTCATTTCTGTTCCCAGTCCTTTAAAACAATTGTCACTATAAATGGTATTCATGATGGCATCATCAGTTAATGAAGGAATTCCACCTAAAATCACACACATTGATTTATTGCTCCGTTCAGCATTCGCAAAGCCATTGGTAAAAACCAGGCTTTCTTTAAATAAAGAATCGAGAAATGGCGTAAACCCTTTTCCGTTATTGAGGTATCCTATGTATTCACTGGCCATACTTTCCAGAATGACGAGAACAACATTTGGTTTAAAGTTTGAAGAATCACCCGGAAAAATTTTTTTCACCTGCAAAATAGTTGTTATTTCTTCTTCAGAAAGGAAATGATATTCCTTCACACCCGGAGTCTTAATAGAGTACAAGAGTGTATAAACCGAATTTGTTACCAATGGGGCATATTGCACTGCAACATGATCGGTAGCATTTGCAGGAGTTATAGGAATTTGTTGCAACCCGCCACGTGCCACAATGATAAGAATGGGGACAGCAATCAGAAAAAAAACAATTTGTATTAAATGATTTAAGCGTGCAGCCGTATTGTTGATTGAAAAGCGCACATAAAATTTATTTAATATATATATAATGATTAAGAATAACAAAAACAAGAACCAATATTCAGCTAGAAAATGAAATATATTTCTCAGCCCTGCACTAGATACACCGAGTATATCGGAAGTGATGCGTTTATTGTTAAAAGGAAAATAGGCAGTATCAATTAGTGAAATAAGAACAGCAGGTATATTGATGAATAGAAACAGGAACTTAAGCATCCGCTGATAATTGTCATGATTACGTATGGGTAATGGTAATATATGCAATAAGATAAATACTATGTTAAGATAAATAATGGTTGTTAAATCAAAACGAATTCCTCCGGATAGAATATTTATAACTGTTAATGTGCCAATATTTGTAAAGGATGCAGCATTGTGCATGTAGAAAATTATGCGAAGAAGCATAAAAATAGCTACCAGCAAACCAAGTCTTCTGATTAAAAGCCAAAAGTGAAGGAATTGATTTTTCATCAGGTTATTTAATCGATAAGTTCTTGCTCAAATGGACCAATCGAAATTAATTATTGTTAAAAAGGTTTTGCAAAACTATTAAAATACCTATGTCTTCGTAAATACAGAAGAGTTACATTCGCTGTTGATGAATATTATTCCGAATATATCATTGAAGCCTTTCAATACATTTGGTATTGATGCGAACGCTGCTTTTTATTTAGAAGTTAACAGCTTGGGTGATATTGAAACGGTTTTCCAGTCAGCAAAAACACAAAATATTTCCAAGTTGGTGCTTGGCGGTGGAAGTAATATGCTGCTTACAAAAGATTTTAATGGTCTGGTAATGAAGATCAATCTTAAAGGAATTGAAATTGTCAAAGAGGATAATGACCATGCCTGGGTAAAAGCTGCAGCAGGAGAAAAATGGCATGACCTGGTACTGTGGTGTATTGAGCGAAATTTTGCAGGAATAGAAAATCTGAGTCTGATTCCCGGCAATACAGGTGCAGCACCCATGCAGAACATTGGGGCTTATGGTGTGGAGTTGAAAGATACTTTTGAAGAACTGGGAGCCTTTAATACCTCAACTCGCCAACTTGAAAAGTTTAGCAAGGAAGCTTGTTGTTTCGGTTATCGTGAAAGCGTATTTAAAAGAAAACTAAAAGGTCAGTACATTATAACCTCTGTTACCTTGAAATTAAGTAAAAAACCTGTGTTTCATATCAGTTACGGGGCAATTGAGCAGGAGCTGAAGCGGATGGGTGTTGAGCAATTATCCATCAAAGCAATCAGTGATGCAGTTATTCAAATCAGAAGAAGTAAACTACCCGATCCTGCTGTGCTAGGGAATGCAGGAAGTTTTTTCAAAAACCCTGAAATTGCAGCTGTGAAGTTTGAGGAGCTCAAATTAACCTATCCTGCAATGGTTGGATACCCGGCTTCTTCAGGGATGATGAAGGTAGCTGCCGGTTGGTTGATTGAACAATGCGGATGGAAAGGCAAACGGGTAGGAAATACGGGTTCGCATAAAGACCAGGCGCTTGTTTTAGTTAATTATGGTGGGGCCACCGGTGATGAAGTTTATACCCTGGCACTGGAAATAAAAAAATCAGTTGCTGAAAAGTTCGGTATTAGTATTGAGCCTGAGGTGAACATCATCTGAAACAGCAGATTGCAGGTTTTCTGTAACACATTCAATTTTATTTCTCTTTAAGTTTTGTAAAGATTTCTTCCAGTTTTTTATGAGAGATAGAAGTAAAAGGTTTTGTGCGGATTAGATTATTGATATAATTAACGCGATCATTCGTTAAAGGGTGTGAGCTCAAAAATGCAGGGATTTTAAAATTTTCATCACCTTTTAAATGGGTAAACAAATTTAGCATCCCTGAAGCAGTAATTTTATTTTTTCTCAGTGTTTCCCAGCCATCTTCATCAGCTTGACGTTCATAATTTCGGGAGTAGGTGAGCATTCGCAGTTGGTTGGCATTGTCCGCAATCACTGCCATAATACCATTCACATCACTAAGCGTGAGGGATATCAGGAGATAGCCGGAGAGGTTCCTGCAAAGCATGCGCATAGAATGCCTATTCATTACATGCGATGCCTCATGCGATATCAAAGCTGCAAGCTCCTCATAACTATCCATAATATGAAATATGGAATTATAAACAACAATGTTACCGTCAGGCAATGCAAAAGCATTTTTATCAGCTGATTCTACAACTGTAAATGTGAATTTCCTGTCATTGTCAAGATACATATGTGCAGCAAACTCACGCAGCAATTCTGTTTTAACACTATCCACTTCCTCATATTGTATGAAATTAGCAAACACCTGCTCACCTAATGCACTGTCGTAGCTCAAGGGTAAAACAGAAACAGCATGTTCAGCAATCCATGGAACAAACACAAAATAGGCAAGCAATAAAAAACCTGTGATTGCAACTGTAATAACAGCATGTATCTTCCATCCTGCATGCAGCAGCCGTTGGTATATGCCTGCACGTGCCATTGCACCTGATTGTTTCAGCCAGGATTTTGCAAGCAGCACATCACTGAACTGCAGTGACTGGTCAGGCAGGCCTGAATTATATATATGAACAAGATAGCTTCCTGCCTCGAACTTCAGTTCACTGACATCCCATTGCTCATTCAGCGATTCATTATGGAAAAACAGTTTTTCTTTCTGTGCATCAAACAGAACAGTAACCTGGTATGCAATGCTGCTTTTGCCATCGTAATAAACGGCCTCAGCACTTTCTGTCATACAATTCCAAGATCAAGTATATCGGACAGATCCTCACCTGTCGCATCAACGTATGATTGCTCCGACTGCACCAGATCAAGCAGGTCAATGTTGCCAGACAATTCGCATTTTGCAAAAATGAATTTAAGTGTGCGTGTCACGACCCATGCATAGCCCAATCCGAATGTAAATACAATAATGAGCAGGTTTACAATAATAAGCCCGAAGAAATCACCGCCAGTAACCATGGATTTCATTGTAATCTTATTTCCATTCTCATCATTGATCGAAAGATTGTCTATATAATATTTTAAAAGACTTGCCTGCCACCAGAACATATATATACCGATTGTAAAGATGGTGAGGAAATATCCTTTGAGGTTCAACACAAAAAAATCGCCGCCATCACCATTGTAATTGAATTTCAAGTTACCAAAACGAACATTATTCATCAGATACTTCCTCAGGTTCATGGCCATCCAGGCACCATAAATACCCAATGTGATAATGGTGAGGAAAATATTTTTGAAGAACAATTTGTACAGTTCTGTCCTGTCGCCGCGGTAACCAAAGCGAATACCTCTCCATGATGTGCGCGACAACCGGTATTTATAACTTCCATGAATGGCAAGAGGGATGATGGCAAGCAAGCCTGCATACAATATAATAATTCCTGCAATAGGTTTCTGCATCAAAACCAGGGTAAAGAACAGGCCAAATAACACAGCGAAAATGAAGATCGCTTTAATAAAACCTTTAAACATTTCCTTACCGGTGCCATGAAAGCTGAATCTTGAAGCATTGAATTCGGTGGCTGCATATAAATACTGGAGCTGTCTTGCCTTCGCCCATGGATAATACAATCCTAATGTTATGATGCTAAGCAACCAGTTGACGATGATTACGCCGAAGTACTCTCCTCCCTGGCCATGAAAAGAGAAATCGTAGCGTGAAGGTGTTTGTGGTACTGCTGTCTCAGCAGTAGGTGTTGCGATGATATCCATAAAGTGATTTTAGTGGTTGTGCATAAAAATAGATAAAATGAAGTGGAAAGCTATTTGGTCGGAGGAAATATCGGTTCTATTAAGGGAACAGACTCTTGTTTTTAATCAATTATGTAAGCATCACCTGCACTAAAGCGCACTCTTTGGCTTTGGGAATTAAGCATTCGGTTCAAGATAAAGACAGCGTAGTCATTGAGCCTGAGGTGAATATAATTTGACTCAACTTACTGGCGTCCTATATTCAAAGGATACTAACAGTTGTTTTGTAGAATGGATAAAGTGCGTACCTTTGCCCTCATATTGCGGGGTGGAGCAGAGGTAGCTCGTTGGGCTCATAACCCAAAGGTCACAAGTTCGAGTCTTGTCCCCGCTACCAATAAAATAAGGCACTGACATACAGTGCCTTATTCATTTAATAAACAATTAGGTATCTAACTTTTGGGAGTAAATGATTTTCGGTTTTTATTGCTGTTAGATGCTTCAATATTTTTTTCTTAAGTTTTTATCTGCAAAAAAGGTCATATTATAGCCTCTTTAGCAGACATTAACTTTTAAATTGGCTTATAGTAGCATATATAATTATCTTGAAGATTATTTTAACCAGATACAGTTTCGGGCTGTCAGATTAAGTACTGGCATTATCTTCTTTTATCTTTATAATATAATGAATGCTACGCCCGCCCCCTTGAGGTAATAAAACATTCATTTCCACCAATTCCTGTAGATCCCGCGTAACGGTTGCTTTCGACGCTTTTGTGATCGATATATATTTTTTTGCTGTCATTCCACCCATAAAGCCTTCCGGTTCTGCTTCCAACATTTTTCTTACAACCTTTAGTTGACGTTTGTTTAACTTGTCTTTGAAACGATCAAAGAAGCGAGTTTTCTCAAGAGTTAATTCAACAAGTAGTATTGACTGAATTTGTGCATTTAATACCGTCTGAATGAAATACTCGACCCATGATGTTATTTCATTGCTTTGTTGTGCTTTTTCAAGAGTCAGATAATATTGCTTTTTATTTTTTTCAATCGTTTGAGATAAACTTAAAACAACAGGGCTGCCAATTGACTGTGACAGTGCTTTTTCAGCTATAGCACGGCCAATTCTGCCATTACCATCTTCAAATGGGTGAATGGTTTCAAAGTACAAATGTGCAATCGCAGACCGAATTGGTGCACTGATTATTTCATTCTTTTTACCTGGGGCAGTATTATAAAACCATTTTATAAATCTTTTCATTTGATCTGGAACTTCAGAAGAGGGTGGCGCCTCAAAATGTATTTTCTCCTTTCCAACCGTACCTGAAATCACCTGCATTGGCTCCTCATTTTCTCGCCAACCACCAATTCTAATGCCTCTGCTTCCCAGCAAGAGCATTTTATGCCATTCAAAAAGTATCTCCACTGTCAGAGGTGACTCAAACGTTTCACGTACCGTAACCATTAATTGACCTATGCCTTGCGCCCTTCTATCATTGACCTTTTCTC
Source organism: Bacteroidota bacterium (assembly GCA_031418215.1). GTDB lineage: Bacteria > Bacteroidota > Bacteroidia > AKYH767-A > OLB10 > JANOXC01. The sequence continues at coordinate 3,216 of JANOXC010000187.1, read as the reverse complement.
TCGGTTGATTTAACCCAAGGTTGTTTTTAATAGAGGAAAGCACTTCAGGCCTGTTTAGGAATTCCCCTTCGATTTCTGATGTTTTTATGGCTTCAGAAACCATTAACTGAAGAATTGAATCCATTTGTAATTCTTTGGGCATTGCTTTCATCATGCCACTGAAATGGGCAATTTTTTCACTGAGAACAGAAAGCATTTTTTCAGCCTTGTCGCTTTTTTGATGTTTGAATTCAGGCCAACCAGATAGTTGCCAGTTATATTTCATGAGCCGATTATTTGAACTATTCGGCTCAAATATAATCAAAAAAAGAGCCGAATACAGGCTCAATTCGGCTTATTAAATTTTAATTTGTGGATTTACTGTAAAATCAAAAGCGGATTGATTTCCAAGTCAATATTCTGACAGAATTCCACTATCCGCATAAAATCCTCCATAAAAAAGTTAGTTATTCGCTTCCATCTTTGCTTTTCTAAAATCATGTATCTAACTTTTTGTAATCCATTACATTCGTTTCATGCTTCAGTTTTGAAAAATCACTAACTTGCATCCCACTGCTAATTTAGTTTCAATACATGAGAAAGATCCTTACCTGCTTGTTGCTAACATTTATTTTGAATTCTCAACAGCAATGTTTTGCTCAGATCTTTCAATCCTCCTGCAACCCTGCTACGTTTGTAGTGGATACTGTCGGAGCCAATATAAACTGGACACAGTTCCCTGACTTTACATTGCCTTTTACCATTATTTATCACGGCAAGGTACCCGATGACAGCCTGCTGCACATGCTCAAAAAAGGCTTTTCGCATGTGGCTACATCGGACCTTGACTATAAGGATACCCTCTTCCCTGATCAACGTGCCTATACATGGACGGGAATTGTAAACGCAGACAGTTGGGGGAGCCAAACAGGACAGCCGTGGTGGCTTATTAAAAGTCCCTGGAATAATGATATTGCCGGTTACAGGAGCAAATGGATGGACAGGCTGAATAACATTAAGAGCAACAGGTACAAATACAATCCACCTTCGGGTAAATGGATCGATATTGTTATAGCCGACCTTGAATGGTCGCTTCACCTGCCTTCAGGAATTCTGTCCATTAAAAACGATTCTCTTGTTCCACCCTATTACCAGAGCTTACCGAACGCTGCATTTGTTGCCGAATACCGTAAGGCAATGGTTGACTTGTATGCGGAACCTCTGCGTCTTGCTGAAGATTCATTCGGCTTGCAAAATATTTTAAGCTCTTATGCTGAAACGCCCATACGCCGCACGTGGACTGGAATTGACGACTATACATGGGCGCAATGGACTTCTGACAGTACTCTGGTAGATTTCCTGATGCATGATTCCACGGGTTTCATGAGCAGTGAATTTTATGAGAAGCATGCGTTTATCTGTCCGTCTATATATAATTTTTACAATGTTACTTCTCCCAACCCTATTGCAAGAAAATACCTTGGTTATAATATGTTCATGATGGAAGCAAACATGGCATGGAGCACAAAAGGACAGCTTGTATACTGCTGGACCAATTACCATCCCGCTACCTCCAACCAGGAGCCGTATGCACCATGGCAGGCTGAGGCAACAGCTATTTTTCCCCTGATGAACGGAGCAATCGGACTGTATCATTGGGTGCCCACACGATATGACGTGTATGAATATTATATATATGGTTTATACAGGCTTTCGCAGTATGCAGGAATGTTCGACGGCAACCAGGTGTATGTGCGGCCGGAGCCTGGTTACGCTTCTTTTATGAATATGACACCTGTATGGAGAGGCCTGGTTAATGGAAACAACATACTCATTGCAGCACAAAATCCGTTTGCAGCGGCGGGAGATACCACTGTGATTACAGTAGCATACCATAACTGGAGCCAGGATATTGCTTTGATTGGAAATGAAACTTTTCTTTGTATGTTCCAGATGAACATAACAGAGGTTGCAGATCACCAGCAGGAAACCAGTGCAATTAATTTGACCGTACAGCCCAATCCTGCAGGTGGGGAAGCACAGGTGCAGATAGAAAATCCTGAGGCAGGAATCATTTCGCTGCAATTATTCAATATGATGGGTGCTTATGTGTCGACATTATATAACGGACATTTGGAAAAGGGAATGCACCATTTAAATTTGAACATAGCTACACTGGATGCAGGTATTTATTTATTAAAGATGCAGATCGGTGAAATGGAAAGAGTAGTAAGAGTGGTATTGGTAAATTGATGCTGCAAGATAAACATATGAGAATTTATAAAAGTTGTAAAACTTACTTTGTACTAATGGCAGGTTATTAATCTCTGGAAATATCGCCACTTGTTGTAGCGGGTGGTACAAAAAATTCAGAGGGCTTTGCACGGAAGTAAAGTATAAGGGCTTTACCTATTCTTCGCATCAGTGAAACATTTAAACTTCGCGAATGCACTGCAACATAAATTGCAAGGCCGAAACTTACGAATAAATTAATAAGCCCTATTAGTAAAAGTGAGGCGCTTATCGCAAGTAATAAATTAATTGGAAGGTTTTGCTCGCTGCATTGCAAAGCCAAACCAAAATTACCCGTGCTTAGCGTAACGTGCCTCACATCAATGGGTAACCCGAAAAACCTTCCGAGCAGTGGTGCAGTTCCAAGAAAAATTCCCAGAAATAAATTTCCGAATAACATGCCGGCATTTTTTTGTAAATAGCCTGAAAGCTTTTGCAATTGCTTTGCAGAAAATATTTTCTTTAAAAAAGGATGTTGTTGTATGCGTTCGGGAATTCTTCCATAAACAACACTGTTATCATAATATCCGGCAATTATTCCACTCATCATGAGGAAAAATCCCGCTAAGGCTGCATAAAAAAGTGATCCTGTATGCCATGGGTGAATACTCATTATCATTTCATGTGCTTCACTTGTTGTAATTACATTGTTGCCTGTGCTATAGGAATAAAAACATCCTAGTAAGTAAGCAGCGGGAAGTACAATGATGATATTGCCCACTAAAGAAATAAACTGGGCCCTTGAAATTTCCGAAATCAGTTTAACCGTTGTCAACATTTGCTTATCAGATTTTTCCGTTTCGTCTATTGCAGCTGCTATGGTGTTAGCAGTCATGGCTGGCTGCTTTGTTGCCAATGTAAAATGGAGCATTTGTATTGCAATAAAACCCGAAGCATAAATCATACTGTACATAAATGCCTCGCCAAAAGGAGCAAGATTCAAAT
>JANOXC010000186.1:0-7639 GCA_031418215.1 Bacteroidota bacterium | reverse complement strand
GTGGCTTTTATGAACGTCAAGGATATCATACAATTGAAAAAACTTTTCTTCTTTTTAATAAAATTCAACATTTCAGTATGGAAAAATCACTTTTTTAATCCGCCTTTCCTTACTTTGTACCATGATGCGTATTGACATTATCACTATTCACCCCGGATTGCTGGAAAGCCCTTTTCAACATTCTATTTTACAAAGGGCAATCAGTAAAGGTTTGGTGGAAATCAATCTCATCAACCTTCGTGATTACGCAACCAATAAAAATAAAAGTGTGGATGATTATGCATTTGGTGGTGGCGCCGGTATGGTAATGATGATTGAACCCATAGCACTTTGCATAGAAGAGATGAAGAGTAAAATCGTTTATGATGAGATCATCTACCTTGCCCCTGATGGTGAATTGCTCGATCAAAAAATGGCAAATCAACTTTCCTTAAAAGGAAACCTTCTTCTTTTGTGTGGACATTATAAAGGCATTGATGAACGAATCCGAGAACATTTCATTACCAGAGAAATTTCCATCGGTGATTATGTTTTGTCTGGAGGGGAGTTGGCAGCGGCAATTCTTTGCGATTCTGTTATCAGACTACTACCCGGCGTTCTGAATGATGAAACATCTGCCCTTTCAGATTCCTTTCAGGATGATTTAATTGCTCCACCTGTTTATACCCGTCCTGCCGAATTCAGGGGATGGAAGATTCCGGATATACTCCTTTCAGGACACGAAGCGAATATTCGACAGTGGCGTCATGAAGAGTCTGTAAAAAGGACAAAAGCACGGAGACCAGATATACAGCAGTAATCAAGGTGCTTTTTACTAATAAAATGCGCTTTTTTTGCGATTCTAGCCTAAACTGATTAAAAAAATTACTAATATTGCCGTCCCGATTTCAAGTGGGTTAAGCGATCAAATCATGGACTTATTAAAAATTGCACATCAGCAGACAACAGTGATAAAACAATGGCCTGACTTTAAAGCCGGCGATACCATCACTGTAACTTATAAAATTATTGAAGGAACTAAAGAGCGTGAGCAGTTGTTTCAAGGTGTTGTTTTACAACGCAAAGGAACCAGCCCAACTGAGACATTTACAGTTCGTAAAATTTCGGGTGGTGTAGGTGTTGAAAGAATTTTTCCTGTGAATAGCCCTAAAATTGCAGGAATTGAAGTTAATAAGCGTGGTAAAGTACGCAGAGCAAGAATATTTTACATTCGGAAATACAGTGGTAAAGCAGCTCGTATCCAGGAGAAAAAAGTCAACAAGGTATAATTTAGGAATCCAAAAAATATTTACTCCTCTGCTTGAAATAAGCAGAGGTTTTTTTTTGCACATTCATGAATCAAATATTTATATAATGCATGTTAATATATTGATTTTCAAAAGTTAACCAGTTTGTTCTCTAATGTAAAGCTGAACATGTGGATTAGTAGAAACACTTAGCTATTGAAAAGGTATTGTCCTTGCATTTAAGTCCACGAGGATGACCAAAGCATCGTCTGTTCAATTTGGAATCTTATCTCTTTTGTTCGTATTAATACTACGATTGACTTCCTGAACAACATTACCTTTGCCCTCCTTTTACATGAAAAACAAAACAGATATTTCCCTATTGGATCCTAAAAAGTTCATTATTATCAGGGGAGCAGCCGTTCATAATCTTAAAAAGCTGGATGTTGCAATTCCACGGAATAAATTTGTAGTGATTACCGGCTTAAGCGGTTCTGGTAAAAGTTCGCTGGCTTTTGACACACTTTATGCAGAAGGACAGCGCCGTTATGTAGAGAGTCTCTCCTCCTATGCCCGTCAATTTATTGGCAGGATGGATAAACCTGAAGTAGATTACATTCTAGGAATTGCTCCGGCCATAGCCATTCAACAAAAAGTCAATACCCGCAACCCTCGATCAACAGTAGGCACAAGCACAGAAATATACGATTACCTTAAGCTTCTTTTTGCAAGGATTGGCGTCACCTTCTCCCCTGTCTCAGGTCTGGTGGTAAAAAAACATACTGTTGCTGATGTCACCGATTATATCATTGCAGGGAAAGATAAACGCTTTTTGATTTCGGCCCCTTTATATAAACATAGCGGCCGTCTTATTGCTGATGAATTGAATATTCTTCTTCAAAAAGGATTTACCAGAGTTATTAAAGATGGTGAGATAAAAGATATTGAAGATTTAATAAAAGTTGCCATTTCCATTCCTGAAAAAAAGGTAAAAACTAAATCGACAAAAGGGCCTTCAAAAGCCCCCAGTGAAATAATAATTGAAGAACAAATCTCAGTTCCCGATCTTTACCTGCTCATTGACAGAATATCGATTGATGGTAATCCTGATGCAGAATTAATGTCGCGTATTTCCGACTCTGTTCAAACTGCATTTAATGAAGGAAAGGGCACATGCCTTGTTTGGAACTACAAAGCGGATAAAGCTGTATTTGAAAAGGAGTTTTCCAACAAATTCGAATTAGACGGCATCACCTTTGAAGAACCTTCAACTCATTTATTCAGCTTCAATAATCCCTATGGTGCTTGCAAAAACTGCGAAGGGTTTGGTTCTGTTATAGGCATTGATGAAGACTTGGTAATTCCTGATAAAAGCCTTTCCGTTTATGATGGCGCCATTGCCTGTTGGCGCGGTGAAAAAATGAAGGAATGGAACGACAAACTTGTGATGAATTCCTACAAATTCGATTTCCCTATTCACAAGCCAATTTTCGAGCTCAGTGATTTCCATAAAGATTTGCTATGGAAAGGGAATCAATATTTTAATGGCTTGGATTCCTTTTTTAAATATGTAGAAGAACAGTCATACAAGATACAATACCGCGTCATGCTAAGCCGCTATCGCGGTAAAACAATTTGTCCTGAATGCAAAGGAACCCGACTTCGCAAGGATGCCAATTATGTTAAAATTAATAATAAGTCAATTACTGATTTGGTGCTGATGCCGGTTAGTGAATCGTTGCGATTCTTTGAATCATTGCCGTTTAATGAAACTCAGGCAGTAGTAGCAAAAAGATTATATATAGAAATTATTAACCGGCTTCAATACCTTGCTGATGTCGGTCTTGGTTATTTAACGCTGAACCGATTATCGAATACGTTGTCGGGTGGTGAATCACAAAGAATTAATCTTGCCACTTCCTTGGGAAGCAGCCTTGTCGGATCAATGTACATTCTTGATGAACCAAGTATTGGCTTACATTCCAGGGATACCCAGCGCCTGATTAAAGTATTAAAATCATTGCAACAGGCAGGTAATACATTGATCATTGTAGAACATGATGAAGAAATTATGCGTGCAGCCGATCAGTTAATCGATATTGGTCCTAAAGCCGGAGTTCATGGTGGTGAATTGGTTTTTCAGGGTGACTTTAATGATCTCACATCCCAGAGTGATAGTTTAACCGCCAAATATCTTACCCAACAGGAAATTATTCCTATTCCTTCACAGAGAAGAAAGTGGAAAAAATACATTGAAGTAAAAGGAGCCCGTGAGAATAATCTGAAAAATATTAATGTGAAATTTCCTTTGGGAATCATCACTTGCGTTACCGGCGTGAGTGGTTCAGGCAAAACAACTTTGGTAAAGAAAATACTTTATCCTGTAATTAAAAAAATGCTTGGCGGTTATGGAGAAACAACAGGTAATTACGATAAGCTTGAAGGAAACTATACAGAAGTAATTGCTGCGGAAATGGTAGATCAAAATCCAATTGGAAAATCTTCCCGCTCCAATCCTGTTACCTACGTAAAAGCATATGATGAGATAAGGAATTTATATAGTGATCTGCCATTATCCCGCAGTCGTACTTTTAAGCCATCACATTTCTCATTTAATGTAGAAGGTGGCAGATGTGAACTTTGTCAGGGGGAAGGTATGATTACCGTGGAAATGCAGTTTATGGCAGATATCCACCTCAAGTGCGAAAATTGTAAGGGAAAGCGATTTAAGGAAGAGATTCTAACAATAGATTATAGAGGAAAAAACATTTTTGATGTTTTAGATATGACAGTTGATGAGGCATTAGATTTTTTTAGCGAAAATGAAGGCCCTTCAAAGAACCGTAATGCCCATCAGAAAATTGTTTCAAAAATGCAGCCTCTGGCTGATGTAGGATTGGGATATATTAAATTGGGTCAATCGTCAAGCACCCTAAGCGGTGGAGAGGCCCAACGAATCAAACTAGCCTCCTACCTGGGAAAAGGCCAACAAGCGACCAATACCTTATTTGTTTTTGATGAACCTACCACCGGTTTGCATTTTCATGATATCAGAAAATTACTGGATGCATTTAACGCCTTGATTAAAAATGGAAATACATTAATCGTAATAGAACACAACCTTGAAGTGATAAAATGTGCAGATTGGATCATCGATCTTGGTCCGGAAGGAGGCAGTGAAGGTGGATATGAAGTAGCTTCAGGAGTGCCTGAGGATATTGTTAAGAATAAGGCTTCCATCACCGGGAAATATTTAAAGGAAAAACTCACTTGACAAAATGATGCATTCAGGTGGTACGTTTTGGTTGAATCTTTAACCAAAATCTGTTTAACCTAGAACTTATATCACTGTATATCAATCGATAATGGCCATCCCGTTTCTTTTTGAAGAAAAAGATAATTGTCCGATTGTTTTTTCAAATGCTGTCTCTTCAAATGTCTTTTTTTGTGAATATTTTGTTAAAATAGCATTATTTATTTCCGCGTAAAAACAAAAGTCCGAATATTGATGTTTATATATTAACGACGCATTAACCCATTTGTACAACTTGATTGGACACCAAATAAAGGAAAATGCAACTCGCTCAATCAATCTATCGTATTCAAATCTTAACCTAGAATTGTTGACTAATTGAGTAATAAAATTCTTTTAATTCATACATAAAACAGACTCCCTAATTACTTTTGCATGCTATGTCAAAAAAATGCTTCTCTTATCTCGCTAAGGCACTAATCCTTTTTCTCGCAATCATTTTAAACGTTTCTTCAGCTAAAGCGGAAACCACAGGCTATGAATTGAAGTTCAAAATCAATATGCCTGATACAATATGTTACCTGGCGCATTATTTTGCAGATAAGCAATACATTCAAGACTCCGCAAGAACTGATTCTAAAGGCGTTGTTATTTTCAAAGGAAAGGAGAAACTACCTGGCGGCATTTACTTATTTGTATTCCCTAATAAAACCTACTTTGAATTATTAGTGGATAAACAGCAGGTATTTAACATGGAGTGTGATCCAACAAATGTAATCAGCACAATGAAAGCAAATAGTTCTGAAGACAATTTTGAATTTTATGAATATTTGAATTTTATTCAGAAACAGTCGAAAGAAATTGAGTCATTAAAAACAGATCGAAACATAAAGGTCATTGCTAAGGAAAACACCGATGAGGTAGATAAGAAAATGAAGGGGATTGATCAGACAGTGATGGATTACAAATTGAACTACATTAAATTACATCCAGAAAAATTTCTTTCTAAAATATTTTTAGCTTCCCAAGATGTTGAGATTCCACCTGCTCCAATGCTGGCAAATGGCAAAAAGGACAGTACTTTCGGTTACTGGTATTATAAAAATCATTTCTTTGATAATTTTGATGTTGCTGATGACAGACTTTTGCGCACACCAATTTATCAGTCAAAAATAGCCAGTTACATGAAGAATCTTGTTGTTCAAATTCCTGATTCCATTATAAAAGAGGCTGACAAGATCATCGACAAAGGCGCTTCAAATTATGAAACATATAAATATTTAGTATGGTATTTTACAAACACCTATGAAACGTCTAACATCATGGGAATGGACGCCGTTTTTGTTCACCTCGCTAAAAAATACTACACAAAAGAAAAAGCTACTTGGGTTGATGAAGCTTCCTTGTTTAAAATACAGGATCGAGCAAAACAGCTTGATCCCATTTTGCTTGGAAAGAAGGTGCGCAACCTCGTTTTAGCAGATTCTGCCGGTGTTTTTCAATCCTTATATAATGTTAAAGCTAAGTTTACGGTATTATTTTTCTTTGATCCGGATTGTGGTCATTGTAAGAAGACCACACCGGTTTTAAAGGCTATGTATGATAAGGTTAAGAGTAAGGATGTGCAGGTTTACGCCATTTGTACGGAAGTTGAAGTAAATAAATGGAAACAATATATCAGGGATTATAAGTTAGAATGGATTAATGTTGGAGATCCTGAGTTGCACAATAATTTCCGACATGAATTTGATATATCAACAACTCCACAAATCTTTTTACTCGACAAGGATAAAATAATCAAAGCGAAAAGGATTGACGTTGAAACTTTACAAAAGATCCTTTACGGTGAATTGGGTATGGAAGGCGAATCAATTCAAACCACTGGCCCACGTGAAGAGGGACATTAATTGTGAATGGCATCAACTTGTTAAACCGCAAACCATTCTTTGGATGTACGATACACGGTTCCTTTAAAAAAAGCTACTTTTTGTTGGTGTTGATTAACCACTTCAATTAAATAAGTTGCCGTACGATGTGTAATGCTTAACTCATTTGCTGTGCATGTGAGAACATCATTAACCTTTACTGCTATTGGAAATGAAATAGAGCAATCCAAGGCTACACTGAGTCTGCCATAAGCATTGGAAGCAAAAGCCAATGCGCTGTCGGCGAATGAAAAGGCAATTCCACCATGAGCAATTCCAAAGCCATTAACCATTTCTTCTCTGACTTTCATTTGCAAAACACAATGACCTTGTTCTATTACCAACCGTTCAATCCCCAGCCATTGGCTGAATTGATCTTTGTCGAACATCTCATCTACAATACGTTTAGCTAGGTTTTCCTTTTTCTGGTCCGTCATCAGTCATTATAAAATTTCCGGTTTTGATTAGCCATTTTTCTCAATAACACGCTCGGCCTGTAGCGATCTTCGGCATATTCTAACTTTAAATTATCAATTGTATTTAAAACATGATTGCACCCTACTTCATCAGCCCATTTCAAAAGTCCTTTGGGATAGTTCACTCCCTTGGTCATTGCAAGATCAATATCATCCTTTGAAGCAATACCAAGGTACATTGCGTCAATCGCTTCATTAATCAACATACAAAGTATCCGGTTAAATATATACTTTAATTTATCACTGTCTTTATCTGCATCAGCTTGAACAGCACCTGTTGAATAATCATAATATCCCTTGCCAGATTTTTTACCAAGCCATTGTGCTTCATTTAATCTTTTCTGCGTCAACGAAGGTTTATAACGGGGGTCATAAAACATCTGTTGCCATACAGTTTCTGTTACTGCGTAATTTACATCATTGCCTATAAAATCCATCAGTTCAAAAGGGCCCATACGGAATCCTCCTATTTCTTTCATGGCAAAATCAATTGTTGAAAAACCAGCAATTTGTTCCTCGTAAATCCTTATGGCCTCACTATAAAATGGTCTTGCTATTCTGTTTACGATAAAGCCCGGAGTGTCTTTTGCAATAACTGTAACTTTTCCCCAACTATCTATCAATGCTTTTGCAAACGCTGTTATGCTTTCATCAGTAACTAATCCTGGTATAATTTCCACCAATGGCATTATAGGTGCAGGATTAAAGAAATGAATACCGATCAAACGTGAAGGATTTGTACATTTTCCGGCAATGGAA
>JANOXC010000185.1:0-4302 GCA_031418215.1 Bacteroidota bacterium | reverse complement strand
ATTCCATTAATTGAACTCTTCCTTTCGGGATCTAGTAAAAACTTAAATGCTATTGAAGAAGAATTGGCAAAAAAAGATGTATTCTATGACGTACTACTTTACGGTTTGGTCCCTGCTCAATATGCATTGCTATATTTCTTTTTGAATCAAGTTAGTAATGAGTCGTTACCCTGGTATGAAAAGGCAGGAATGACAACAGCCTTTGGAATGTCATGCGGAATAATTGGCATCAATGCTGCACATGAATTGGGTCACCGTTCCACATGGTATGAGCAGACAATGAGTAAAATGCTTTTGCTGACCTCTTTATATATGCACTTCTTCATTGAACATAACAGGGGCCATCATAAATATGTATCCACCAACGAAGACCCGGCTTCCGGAAGACCTGGAGAAACCTTGTATGCTTTTTACATTCGTTCCATAACAGGCAGCTGGCTGTCGGCATGGCGGTTGGAGTCGGTAAAACTGAAAAAAAATAATAAGTCGTTTTGGAGCATCTACAATGAAATGCTGCGCTTTCAATTTATTCAACTTGGATTAATCCTTACTATTGCATATTTATACAACTGGCAAACAATGTTGTTTTTCATTGCCAGTGCAACCATCGGTTTTCATCTGTTGGAAACAGTGAATTATATTGAACATTATGGCTTGCGCAGAAAAAAGAATGGTGACCATTATGAAAGAACAATGCCCATCCATTCCTGGAATTCAAATCATCCTTTAGGAAGGTTGATGCTACTGGAACTTTCCCGTCATTCCGATCATCATTATGTTGCCAGTAGGAAATACCAATTGCTTCGTTATTTCGATGAAAGCCCTCAGATGCCAACCGGATATCCGGGGATGTTGCTACTTGCTTTGGTTCCTCCGCTTTGGTTTCGGGTGATGGATAAGCAAATTGAAAAGTACAAATTGACACGTGAAGGTTTTGCACTTGCCTGATCACTATCTTGTATTCGGATTTCTGGAATTTGATTGTGAAGATTATTAGATTAAAATATTTGGTCTTCTTGATCAGTTTAATTATTATCTTTAACCAACTAAACGGAAACATTATGAAAAAAAAACTGTTCGTAATTTCTGCTTTCCTTTTTATTTTCTTTCAAATAAATGCGCAATCCTATAATCAGTATTTTGACGGGGCTGACACTTCCGCTAACAACTCCATTATAATAAACTACGATACAAGCAGCTTAAACATTTGGCAGGTCGGTCGACCTCAAAAAATAATTTTTGATAGTGCCGCAACTTTACCCAATGCATTGGTTACCGATACAATAAATTTATATCCAATAAATAACACATCACGGTTCACATTTAAAATTGTTCCCTGGGTAACCTGGGGTTTGCTTGCTATTCAATGGAAACAAAAGCTTGATATGGAACTACATCATGATGGTGCAATTATTGAGTACTCGATTGATACAGGAAATACATGGCAAAATGTTTTTAACGATCCTCACGTTTATACTTTTTACGGTTTCCAAGTCGCGAACCAAGACACTTTGTTGAGCGGCGAATATGCTATGAGTGGAACCGATTCCGTTTGGCGAGACCTCTGGTTATGTTTTGATATGTCATGGTTGTCGTTTAATGATAGTATTTATTTCCGATATACTTTTAAATCTGATTCTGTAAATAATAATAATGAAGGGTGGATGATTGACAATTTGATGGCACATATTACTATTTTGCATCCGGTAAAAGAAGTAAACAAAAAGGATTATTTAAACATATACCCAAATCCCGGCAAAGGGGTTGTGAATGTTGAAATACAAAAGATTCAGGATTTTCATATGATAGAAAATATGGAATTGATTACTGCGACAGGAACACTGATTAAGCAATGGAGAAATATTCCTGGGAAATTCTGGTTTGATACAAGTAAATTTCCAGATGGTATTTATTTTCTGAAAGTCAAAACAAATATTAAGTCTGAAACTATTCCAATTGTCATTAAATAATTTTGCGTATTGGTTCGATGCAAAAATTTGCTTTTTTTCTTGTGGCCTTCTTTGTGTTTTGCTTGTGTTTTGCCGGGAAAATTATTAATACTCCTTATAAATTCCCTGAATTAAAATTTTTTCCAAAAATGCCTGTTTCGTTTAATAACCCGGTTACCGTTGAAGGTTCCCGCTTGGGGAGATATTTGTTTTATGACCCTATTTTGAGTTCCGACAGTACTATGTCATGTGCAAGTTGTCGCAAGCAAAGTTTTGCTTTCAGCAACTCCCCGAGTCAATTTAGTGTTGGTAGAAATGGTGTATTGATGAAAAGGAACACAATGCCATTGTTTAACCTTGCATGGTACCCTTCATTTTTTTGGGATGGTAAAGCACCAACACTTGAAGATCAGGTCTTCCATCCAATTACAGCTCAAGATGAAATGAACATGACAATAGCAGATCTTGTGAAAAGACTAAATAACAATACCTTTTACACTAAGGTTTTTTATGAAGTATATGGTTCTAATAAAATTGATAGCGTTCAAATTAAAAATTCTTTGGCTCAATTCTTAAGAACATTAATTTCTCATCAGTCTAAATATGATAAGATTACAGGAGGAAACGGAAGTTTTACAAAAGAGGAATATGCCGGCTTTATTTTAATGAATGACCAAACTAAAGGCGATTGCCTTCATTGTCATACCACAGATGCAAATGCTTTGGGAACTACCCTAAAGTTCAGTAATAACGGTTTGGATTATGTTATTAATCCTGAAAACTATAAAGACAAGGGCAGAGGAGGTGTAACAGGAAAATTAAGTGACAATGGAAGTTTTATTATTCCGTCCTTGAGAAATATATTACTCACTGCGCCGTATATGCATGATGGGAGATTTAAAACAATTGATGAGGTATTAGATTTTTATAGTGAGGGCGTACAGCAAAGCATATTTATTGATTCCAAGATGGAATTTTCTCATCAAGGCGGCGCTCATTTAACCACAGAAGAAAAAAGAAACATAATTGCTTTTTTAACTACACTTACTGATTCTACTTTCATTTCAAATCCGGAATATGGTAACCCTTTTGAAAATTAATTGAAATTATGAGCGTGTGCAATTTTTATTTCAATATCTCATCAATAGTTATATAAGAAACGGCTTGGCATCAGGGTCTTGCCTTTTTATATATATCCCTTGCTTTTTTTTCCTCCGCTTTGTTATCGCGCAATGGATAGACAAATCGAACAAAAACACTAATGAAGGGCCTGTGCTTGCCTGATAGCATTTATTAGCCCAAGACTTAAGTCCAGGGTTAAAATGTTGTATAATATAATTTCAGGAACTAAAAAGAACGAATTGCACGAACATTGGATACGTTATTTTTAAAAGTAGCCAGTTGTACACCACTGACAAAATCTTGATACCAGGCACTGTTAGCATCATTTTCCGTTGAACTCCAATAGTAATTACCATTAAATCCCCCAAGTGTGTCTTTTTGCAAATACAATAAATTCAATTCATATTTGGAAGGTAAATACCAATCATTATATTGAACAGTGCCGGAAGTAAAGGAATAGTTCATACAAACTTTTGCCGCAAAACTTCCTGCATTATTGTCCGGTATTTGGGCAGCAACGATAATTGCCGTGTTCATTGCGCCCGTTCCAAATCCATCATCTCTTGCTCCGGTGTTTTTATATATACCATTAAACCATTGCATCGCCGTGCTTTGATCAACAACGGCTGTTACTAATCCATGTTGTCCATTATCATAAACATAAAACACAATTCCGCCTCCATAACTTTCTCCGATTTGGTGAGAAAGATAACCTCCTGTTGGTCCTTGCGGGCCTGCCTGACCAGCCGAGCCAGTCTCTCCTTTTTCACAAGAGCTAAATGATATGATGATAGAAAACATTAAATTAATCAACAACAGTTTCTTTTCCATTTCAAGTTGGTTTAAGAATCATCAATTCCAAATATTTAAAAAAGTTGATTATTTTAGAATAAGTTAATCTATTAGCCCAAGACTTAAGTCCTGGGCTAATAATCAATATATCATTTCAAAATCTCATCAATAGTGGTATAAGAAACAGCATGATACCCCGGTCTTGCCTTCTTATATATATTCCTTGCATTTTCCTTTCCTGAAGGTGTTGCTGCTAATGCTTTATAAATGGGTTTTAAAAATTTCCTTCTTCCAACACCAATCAAAAACTTTTCCATTGCTGTATCAGCTGTTGCATAATTGGAATGTATGGCATGCTGCAACCAATCGCACAATATTTCTGAATTTCCGCTTTGTGTAAAATGAAAAACATTATCGAGGTCTTTCATTTTTTCTATTG
>JANOXC010000184.1:0-16863 GCA_031418215.1 Bacteroidota bacterium | reverse complement strand
CACTTTTGCGGAACTCATTTCTTTAATCCTCCGCGCTATTTAAGGTTGTTGGAGATAATTCCTACTCCTGAAACCAGTCCTGAAGTCATTGACTTTTTAATGAATTATGGAGATCTTTTTCTTGGCAAAACCACCGTTTTATGTAAAGATACACCGGCATTTATCGCAAACAGGATTGGTGTGTTTGGGATCATGTCAATGTTTCACCAGGTAGAGAAGTCGGGCTTAAGTGTGGAGGACGTTGATAAACTTACAGGACCCATTATCGGTCGCCCTAAATCTGCTACTTTCAGAACATGCGATGTTGTTGGTTTGGATACCTTGGTGCATGTTGCCAATGGTTTATTTAAAAATTGTCCTGATGACAGTAAAATCGAATTGTTCAAACTTCCCGGTTATGTTCAGCAACTCGTAGATAATAAATGGTTAGGGGATAAAACAAAGCAGGGTTTTTATAAAAAGATTAAGAATGAAGAGGGAAAAAGTGAAATTCTTTCCCTCGATCTTAAAACTTTATCTTACAAGAAACAATCAAAAACGAAATTTGCCACACTTGAACAAGTTAAGAATATTGATTCCATCAATGACCGATTACCTGTTTTAGTGGCTGGTAAGGATGCCGCCGGTGACTTTTACAGAAATACCTTTTATAGTCTGTTTCAATATGTGGCTGATCGTATCCCTGAAATTTCCGACGAAGTGTACCGTATTGATGCCGCAATGGAAGCGGGTTTCGGTTGGGAATCTGGACCGTTTGAATTATGGGATGCTTTAGGACTTGATGCTACAGCGAAGTCGATGGAATCTATGGGCTACAAGCCTGCTTCCTGGGTTTATGATATGTTGGGTAATGGTAACAAATCATTTTACAGCTTGCAAAACGGTGCAAAATCATACTACGATATTCCTTCTAAAACATATAAACCTGTTCTGGGTCAACAACAATTAATTGTGTTGAGTAATTTCCGACAGGATAAAATTGTTTGGAAAAACAGTGGCTGTAACATTATTGATATTGGTGATGGTGTACTTTGTTTAGAGTTCCAAACAAAAATGAATACGATTGGTGGCGAAATTGTTCAAGGTGTACATAAAGCAATTGAATTGGCAGAAAATAATTTTCGCGGTTTAGTGATTGGCAATGATGGAGTCAACTTCTCCGCAGGAGCCAATCTTGCCATGGTTTTTATGATGGCTGTGGAACAGGATTTTGATGAGATTGATATGGCCATCAGGGCATTTCAACAAATGAATATGCGGGTACGTTATTCAGCCGTTCCTGTTGTTGTTGCTCCACATGGATTAACATTAGGTGGCGGATGTGAAATGCTTTTACATGCTGATAAAGTGCAGGCCGCTGCCGAAACCTATACCGGAATGGTGGAGTTTGGCGTTGGACTCATTCCCGGTGGCGGTGGATCAAAGGAGTTTGCCCTTCGTTTTGCAGCAGAATTAAAAGAAGGCGATATTGAACTTAATGCCTTCAGGGAAAGGTTCCTGACTATAGGAACGGCAAGGGTAAGCACCTCGGCTGAAGAAGCTTTTGGAATGGGAATCCTGAAAAAAGGGCATGATAATATTACGGTTAACCGAAGTAGGTTAATAGCAGATGCCAAAGCCGCTGTTATTGAACTGGCTGATGCCGGTTATACCATGCCATTGCCACAAAATAAAATCCGGGTGCTGGGAAAAACAGGCTTGGGAATGGTCTATGCCGGTGCAAATAGTATGTTCAGTGGCCATTATATGAGCGCCCATGATAAGCTTATTTCTGAAAAATTAGGATATGTGATGTGTGGGGGCGACCTGTCAACACCTTCTCTGGTATCGGAACAATATTTGTTAGGCCTTGAACGTGAGGCATTTCTTTCACTTTGTGGTGAAAAAAAGACGCTTGAAAGAATTCAGGCAATATTAACTACAGGAAAACCACTTCGTAATTAACTTAAAGTTCCTAAATTAGTGCGCCCAAAATCCTCTGGCATGAAAATATTAAAAATACTTATTACTTGTTGCCTCTTGCTACCTCTTACCTCGTTTGGTCAAGAAGAAATTAAACCTGAATATGCTCCCGGTAGAGAAAAACATCGAAATAAAATTGATGAACTCGGCCAAAAACAAGGAACATGGAAGACATTCAACTCACTAGGTCAATTAATTAGTGAGGTTGAATACGTAAACGATGTGAAACATGGCATGACCCGTAAATATTATACCCAGGGAAAAGTGATGGAGGAAACAGAATACCAATACGGAATAAAGGAAGGTTCATATAAACGATATTATTATTCCGGACAGGTAAAACAGGAAGGGGAATACGTATCAGGAAGAAAAGAAAATAAATGGACACGCTATTATGATAATGGAGAAATGGCCAATGATGGATTTTACAAGAATAACAAACGCGACGGTCAATGGCGCTCCTATAACAGAAAAGGTGAAGTAACAAGCGATGTTTCTTTTAAAGATGGCGTTGATACGAAATCAATTGCAGATGCGCAGAAAAAAGCAGATGCACAAAAAAAAGCAGCTGATGCCAAAAAAACCGGAGGGAAAAAGACTTCGACTCCTGCTACAGGTCAGCCCAATAATTCAATTCCATCGACTATTGTACCGCAGCCAGCTGACTCTGTTAAGAAGTAGTTGATTTATTTTTTTTGCCGGATAAAATCATTTCTTTTTTTCATTCTTCTTTACATAGATTTTCCTGTTTAAAATATTTAGCAAATGAACGAAGCATATATCATCGCCGGCTTTCGTTCGGCAATTGGAAAAGCACCGCGCGGCCAGTTTAGGTTTACAAGACCTGATGACCTGGCTGCTTTTATTATAAAACACCTTGTGGCCAGTGTTCCCAATCTTAATAAAGAAGATGTTGATGATGTAATTGCAGGCAATGCAACTCCTGAAGCAGAACAAGGGTTGAATATCGGAAGAATGATCTCTTTAATCGGGCTTGATACAGTGAAAGTACCTGGAATGACAGTGAATCGTTATTGTGCTTCAGGTTTGGAAACAATAGCAATAGCTGCTGCAAAAATAAAATCCGGAATGGCTGATTGCATCATCGCAGGAGGTGTTGAAAGTATGTCGCCCATTCCATTCGGCGGATGGCGCATCGTCCCAAATTATGAAGTAGCGAAAAA
The DNA here is from genome assembly GCA_031418215.1 of Bacteroidota bacterium. Lineage (GTDB taxonomy): Bacteria > Bacteroidota > Bacteroidia > AKYH767-A > OLB10 > JANOXC01. Next base: position 13,717 of record JANOXC010000184.1, on the reverse strand, counting down.
TAATCCTGATTATTATTGGGGTATGGGACTCACTGCCGAAGCTGTTGCTCAGGATTATAAAGTAAGCAGGGAAGATCAGGATGCATTTGCTTTACGGTCGCATCTGCGAGCTGTAAACGCTATTCAGCAAGGCTTTTTTAAAGATGATATTATACCGTATCCGCTCGAAGAAATATATATTGACGAAAAGGAAAAAAAACAAACAAGAAATATCATTATTGATACTGATGAAGGTGCGCGAGCTGATACTTCTCTCGAGAAACTAGCAACACTTAAACCTGTTTTCGATGCAAGAGGTAGTGTTACAGCAGGTAACTCTTCTCAGACAAGTGATGGTGCTGCTTTTGTAATAGTGGTTTCAGAAACGATGCTGAAAAAACTAAATGTACAACCCAAAGCACGTTTTGTATCCTATGCAGTTGCCGGTGTTGAGCCGCGTGTAATGGGAATTGGACCCATTGAGGCAATACCAGCAGCAGTAAAGCGTGCCGGAATAAAATTGAATGATATTGATTTGATTGAACTCAATGAAGCCTTTGCTTCACAATCGCTGGCCGTTATGCGTACGCTTGAGTTGGATCCTGAAAAAGTAAATGTCAATGGTGGTGCAATTGCTTTGGGACATCCATTGGGATGTACAGGCGGTAAATTGACTGTGCAAATCATGAATGAATTAAAACGCAGCAACAAAAAATACGGCATGGTTACCATGTGCGTTGGATCCGGTCAGGGAGCAGCCGGTATTTTTGAAAGGTTGAATTAATATATATATATTTAGTAAGCACATGGCTCCGCCACGTGTTAAACTATTTGGAGGCCTCCAGCCGAAATTTCAAAAACGTTTCTCAGGCAAGATGCCTGTTAATAATAGGATACGAGGCAGAGCCTCGCACCTACAAATAAACTGTAAGCGCCCCGAGTACTCGGGGTGTTAAACTATTACGAGGCTTCCAGCCGGACTTAAAGTGAAGAAAGTTTAAGTTCTGTAAAAGGGTTCGCACTTGAGTAAATATAGTTTTGAGGCTCGTTAACAATTCCTGCAACAACAGGATTATTATGTATATAATCAACTTTTTGATCAATCATTTTATTCGTAAACAAATCAAATGGATGATTATTTTGTTGCCAGAATGCATATTTTTCATTGTGTTTATTGTATTTGACAAAAAATTCAAACATATATAGCAACCATTCCGTTCTGCTTTCCTTAGGGTTCTCCTTTATCATTTTAATAATTTCTTTCGCCGTATAGCTTTTAAAATCCCTTAATACTGCTCCCAACAACTTATTTTCTGTTTTTGCAATGAGGTGAAGATGACTTGGCATAATACAAAAGCTAAATATTTGAAGTCCTTTTTCATCAATACAATAATTGAGATTTTTTATTAGTTCTTCACAGTATACTCTTCTGGTAAAAACATCCATCCAGCCAACTATTGTTAGTGTTACAAAAAAAAGTCCACCGTGATATATTTTATATTTTTCACTCATTATTTTTAAGATTAGGCCAGAGGCCTGTGAATAATACGATACGAGGCAGAGCCTCGCACCTAAAGTGTTTTATATTCCGTCGGTAAAATTATGGCCATTATGTGTTGCTTCAAATAGCAATAGATTTCTATCTAATAAAATCCGTTCTGTAAGCGCGTGGCTCCGCCACGTGTTGAACTATTAAGAGGCCTCCGGCCGACATTGCAGAAAGCGTTGCTCAGGCAAGATGCCTGATAATAATTAGATACGAGGCAGAACCTCGTACCTACAATTTTAAACTGTAAGCGCGGGACTCCTTCGCGTGTTGAACTATTAGTAGGCTTCCAGCCAGAGTTAAAACAATGAAAATGCGCAATGAAACAGTATTTCTTATCGGTTTAAAGAAATCAAAAAAAGTCTGCTTCATTCCATTCTTTTTAACCCTAAACATCACCACCTTTGTAGTAGTAAACCTTTTTTCATTTTCAACGTAAAAAATATAAAAGTAAATCTTGCTATGGGAAACACAACAACAGCTTCCGCAACAATAAAAGGTGGAGAATTTATTATCCGCACCTCATCGCCTGATGATAATTTCATTCCGGAACAGTTTACCGAAGAACATCGAATGATGGCTGATATGGCCCACGAATTTCTCGTACAAAATGTGAATCCTAATTTAGATCGCATTGATGCAATGGAGCCCGGACTAATGCCATCGTTGCTGGATAAAGCCGGCGAGCTTGGTTTGTTGGGGGTCTCGGTGCCTGAAGAATATGGTGGTTTTGGAAAAGATTTTATCACTTCCATGTTAATGACGGAAACATTGGGCGCAGGCCATTCATTCAGTGTTGCTATGGCAGCACATACAGGAATTGGAACTTTGCCTATTTTATATTTTGGCAATGACGTTCAAAAGAAAAAATACTTGCCAAAGCTGGCAACAGGAGAGTGGAAAGCTTCTTATTGTCTTACAGAGCCAGGTTCAGGCTCTGATGCATTAGCTGCAAAAACAAAAGCTGTTTTTTCTGCCGATGAGAAAAATTATATATTGAATGGTCAGAAGATGTGGATCACCAATGCCGGCTTTGCAGATTTATTTATTGTGTTTGCGCAAGTTGATGGAGATAAATTTACCGGATTTATTGTTGAGAAGAGTGCAGTTGGTCTTTCGCTTGGCGAAGAAGAACATAAGATGGGAATTAAAGGATCCTCAACACGACAAGTGTTTTTTTCTGATTGTGAAGTGCCCGTTGAAAATGTGTTAGGAGAAATTGGTAAAGGACATTTGATTGCATTTAATATTCTAAACATTGGCCGTGCTAAACTTGCAGCGGCTGCTTTGGGTGGAGCAAAACAGGTTGCTTCCATTGCTATCGGTTATGCCAATACCAGGGAACAGTTTAAATTGCCAATTGCAAAATTCGGTGCCATTAAACATAAGCTGGCTGAACAGGCTATTTATATTTATGTTGTGGAATCTGCGATTTATCGTGTAAGCCATCTTATTGATACAAAAGAAAATCAATTATTAGCTGCAGGAATGCCTTTTAATAAAGCTGTTTTAGGAGCTGCTGAAGAATATGCAGTTGAATGTGCGATGTTGAAAGTAGCAGGTTCGGAGTGTTTGGATTTTGTTACAGACGAAGGTGTTCAGATTTTTGGTGGTTATGGTTTTTCAGCTGACTTCCCTATGGACCGTGCATACCGCGACTCACGTATCAACAGAATTTTTGAAGGTACAAATGAAATCAACCGCTTACTAGCCGTTGATATGATTTTGAAGCGTGCGATGAAGGGAGAGTTGGATTTGATGGGCCCTGCACAAAATGTACAGAAGGAATTAATGGCCGTTCCTGATTTTTCCAATGGTGATGAATCACTATTTGCCGCAGAACATAAAGCAATTGCAAACATGAAAAAGGCCATCCTCATGGTTGCCGGTACTGCCGTACAAAAATTTATGATGACCCTTTCGAAGGAGCAGGAAATCATCATGAACATTGCTGATATGATGATTGATACCTACCTCGCTGAATCTGTTTTATTAAGGGTGGAGCAATTGGTTTCAATGAAAGGAAAGGAAGCGGCCGCTGTTCAATTGGATATTCTCCAGGTGTTTATCAATGATGCCATGAATCGTTTGCAAGTCAATGGAAAGACTGCTGTTAATTGTATGTCAGAAGGCGATGAACAGCGAATGATGGCAATGGGTTTAAAGCGCTTTACTAAATACACCCCGGTAAATACCAAAGAAGCAAGAAGAAGGATTGCTAAGGAATTATGCGAAGCCGGAAATTACTGCTTCTAGGGATGGTTGTAATATTTTAATAATGGATGAATTGCGCGGTTGACCTTTTATTGGCTTACTAATTATTAGTTATGTCATATATCCCACATACGCTCGCAATTCTTTCAGTGTAAATTTTTACTGATGAGCATTCAAGCACATCATTCATTAGTCTTGTTCCCTGAGTAATTTATTGCTTATTTTTGGCTGATATGTTTTCACAAATTACAGCAGCAGCCGATTTTCTCATTCAGAAAGGGCTGCAACCGCAAATAGGAATTGTTTTAGGAACAGGTCTGGGTAAATTGGTCAATGAAATAAAAATTGAACAGGAGATCAGCTACAGCGATATACCATATTTTCCACTTTCAACAGTTGAGTCCCATGTCGGAAAATTAATTTATGGTACGCTTTCCGGGAAAAAAGTTTTAGTCATGCAAGGCCGTTTTCATTATTATGAAGGGTACACTTTTCAACAAGTAGTATTCCCAATCAATGTAATGAAATTGCTGGGCATTCAATATATATTGTTGTCAAATGCTGCCGGTGCTGTAAATCCTGAATTTAAAAAAGGAATGCTCATGGTGTTGGACGATCATATCAATCTTCAACCCGGTAATCCATTGATCGGACCGAATGAAGAAAGGCTCGGCACACGTTTTCCTGATATGAGCTGCCCATACAGCAAAGCGTTAAATGATCTGTTGTTTCAGATTGGCGCAAGACAAAAATTGAATCTGTGCAAAGGTATTTATGCAGCTGTTCCCGGACCAATGCTGGAGACTCGTGCTGAGTATCGTTACATTCGACGGATTGGTGCAGATGCTGTTGGAATGTCAACTGTACCTGAAGTAATTGCAGCAGCTCACATGGGCTTGCAGTGTTGTGCTGTTTCTGTTTTAACCGACGAATGTGATCCTGATAATCTTGCTGCTGTAAATATTGCTGATATCATTGCAGTGGCGCAGCAGTCGGATGCTTTGTTAAGTAATTTGTATAAAGAGCTTGTTGGTGCAATATGAATGATTACCTGGAAAAGTGGTGTTGCCTGATCATATTTCTAAAGAAAAATGATGCTCCACTAACCTCTTTTCAGGAGCAGGTCAATCACATTTTAAGTATTTCAAATTCATTATCCTGTACAAAACATATATATTACCAGGAGAAGATTGATGATTCAATTGAATGGATGCAGCGAGATCAAAAATTTCTTGTGGATGAAGTGGATTCTTCCGGACAGAAACAAATTGCATTTGCACGTGCATTTGAAGCGGGGTTCCGGAAAGTAATTCTTGTTGATGGAGACTTGCTGTTTTTGGAAACAAAACACTTTTTGGAAGCTTTCAGTTGCTTAAAGATTATAGAATTTTGTATCGGGCCAAAAAAACACGGAGGATTATATTTACTGGGCATGAATTATTTTGAACCGGCCATTCTTCAAAATGTAAAATGGGATTCGCCTAATATTACCAAGGAAGTTATCAAGGAAATAGGGAAGTTAAAGCAGGCTTTGTATAAACTTCCTTCATTTTAATTTCCTGTTGCCATTTTTCCTTTGAAAAGCAATGAAATGCATTTGTTGTTTTATTGAAAAACGATGGCAATCAGCAGAAAATATTTGTATTTTAGCAGAGTGATTAAGTGGAAATTCAGGTTGTTAAATTAATCAAGTATGTTGCAAGCTTCTACCCTTAAATTTTTGAAAGCCCTTAAGAAAAATAACAACCGGGAATGGTTTGAGGCTAATCGCGCCAAATTTGATGAGGCCAAAGCTGATTTTGAGAATTTTGTCGCAGAATTGTTAAAGGCCATCAGTAAAACAGATAAACGGCTTGCAGGCCTTTCTCCCAAAGATTGTGTTTACCGCATTTACCGTGATGTGCGGTTTTCAAAAAACAAGGATCCTTACAAAACAAATTTTGCTGCTTCTATTAATGAAGGGGGACGTAAATCCGGAAAAGCAGGATTTTATATACAAATTGAGCCGGATGGCGAATGGGGAAGTTTTTTTGCCGGTGGCAGATGGATGCCCGAAGCACCTGTTGTAAAGGCTATCCGTCAGGAGATTCAGTACAACACTGCCGAATTTAAAAAAATAATTCAGCATAAAGATTTTAAGAAATGGTATGGTGCATTGGAAGAGCAGAAACTAAAAACCGTACCTAAAGGTTTTGATAAAAATGATCCCGATATTGAACTATTCAAATACACCAGTTTTATTGCAACACATGACTTAAAGGAGGAAGAACTATTAGAAAAATCCCTGGTAAAAAAAGGTGCTGATTCTTATAAAGTGATGATGCCTTTCCTTAATTTTTTAAATCGCGCTTCCTCCTGAAATTAATTAAATACTCCTAAATTCGTTTTATGAAAAAAATATTTTTATTCTTATTATTAATTTCCCCCAATATATTCGCTCAGGATTGGGTGCAGAAGATGAATGATCCAAACGTTAATTTTTATACTGTGCAGGATGCCTTCAACAGGTACAATGAAAAATATGAAAGAAAGGAAAATAACTGGCTGAAAAAACTGTTCCGTGCTTCCAGTAACCAGGAGCAGGAAGCATCCGGATTTGAAGTGTTCAAGCGCTGGGAGTATTTTAATGAGCCGCGTGTTTATCCATCGGGCAACAGATTGCAACCCGATTTACTTTGGAATGAATATCAAAAATATTTAAAAAGAAATCCTTCCATTGCAACACAGTCTTCCGGAAACTGGACAGCAATGGGTCCTGATAATCTAAATGGCCCCACCAATGGATGGAGCCCCGGCCTTGGGCGTGTAAACGTCGTTTGTGTTGATCCTGTTGATTCAAACATTATATATATAGGAGCTCCTGCCGGGGGATTATGGAAATCAGTTGATGGTGGAGCAACATGGAATCAACCTACCACAGACTTACTACCAAGTATCGCGGTTTCTGCGGTTGCAATTGATTATACCAATACTTCTATTATATATATTGGAACTGGCGACTGCGAGGTAGGGGATACATATAGTTCCGGTGTGCTGAAATCAACCGATGGTGGACAAACGTGGGTTCAAAGCGGACTCACCTATTCTATTTCGCAATCAAAGAGTATCTGTAAACTGTTGATTGATCCTGTTGATCCAAATATTTTATTCGCAGCCACGAAGGATGGAATTTATAAAACAATCAATGGCGGCAATAACTGGCTTTTAGTAAGGGCAGGGACTTTTCGTGATATGGAATTTAAACCGGGAAACTCACAAGTGATATTTGCAGCAGGGACATCCTTCTTTCGTTCTGTTGATGGTGGTAATAGTTTCAGTACTGTAACAACAGGATTGCCTTCATCTAGCGTGGTAGAAAGATTGGGTATTGCCGTAACTCCTGCCGATAGTAATTATGTATATGTTGCTGCAGGAAAATCTTCCGACAGCGGTTTTCAGGGGCTTTATAAATCTGTTGATGGAGGAAGTACTTTTACTTTGCAATCTTCAAGCCCTAATCTTTTTGGTTGGGATACCGATGCTTCCGATACAGGTGGACAATCCTGGTATGCTCTAACACTTTGTGTTTCACCAACCGATCCGGAAAAAATATATACCGGTGGAGTTAACATTTGGGAGTCAAACGACGGAGGTAATAATTGGCAGCTTAATGCGCATTGGTTATACCCAACAACAGCACCGGTGGAGTATGTTCATGCCGATCAGCATTTCATGGAGTTTTTTGGAAGTGTAATGTATGTTGGTTGTGATGGTGGTGTTTCTAAAAGTATTGATGGTGGTGTAAATTGGAGTGACATATCTTCAGGCATCTCTATTTCACAGTTTTATTGTATCGGAGGATCGGCAAGTAATCCTGCTTTATTGATGGGTGGTGCTCAGGATAATGGATGTATCTTAGGGAATAATGGAATATGGTCACAGGTAATTGGAGCTGATGGAATGGAGGTTGTTATTGATCCTGTTGATCCGTTAAATATTTATGCTGAATCACAGTTTGGAACAATATACGGCTCATCAAATGGTGGTGCAAACATGACCTGGCTTACGCAAAACATAAATGAGAGTGGACTTTGGGTTACGCCATATATGCTCGATCCATTTGACCCGACGGCCTTATATGCCGGATATGAAAATGTTTGGAGAGGAGATAATGGTGGAACCATATGGACGAAGGTTTCCAGTTTTACAGGAGGCGCAATTTCAATATTGAAAGTTTCGGCAGCAAGTCCGAATTATATATTTATTATTAGAGGAAATTCTATATTTAAATCTGATGATGCCGGAAATACTTTCACTAATATTTCGGCCGGATTGCCAGGTGGATTAGCACAGTTGACATATATTGATCTTCATTCTACAGATATTGCCAAGTTATGGGTTACCTTTTCCGGCAGCTCTGCTAATAATAAAGTTTTCTTTTCACCTGATACTGGTCATACCTGGGTTAATCAGTCTGCAGGCTTACCAAATGTTCCGGTTAATTGTGTGGCTTATCAACAGGGGACGAACAATGGAATATATATAGGCACCGATATGGGTGTTTTTTATAAAGATGATGACTTAAGCGGATGGCAGCCATTCTGGAATGGATTACCCAATGTATCTGTAATGGAATTGGAACCAAATTATATTTCAAATAAATTGCGTGCAGGAACTTATGGTCGTGGTGCATGGGAAAGTGATTTCTATACTATTAATGCTCCGCCTATTGCTGAGTTTACAAGCGATCATCAACAGATCTGTCCTGGTGATTCTATATCATTTAAAGACCTTTCATTGGATGCTACACCAATTTGGCAATGGACATTTCCGGTTGGAAATCCTTCGACTTCAACTTTGAGGAATCCTGTAATATATTATAATACTATTGGTGATTATGATGTAACACTAACTGTTCAAAACTCAGTGGGTGTTGATTCAGTTGTGAAAAACAGTTTTATTCATGTGTTTACTCCTAATGCAGTATCATTACCATTAACAGAAGGATTTGAAAGTGGAATTTATCCCCCGGCCGATTGGCGCATTATCGATAATGATGGAGTTATTACGTGGCAGGAATCGACAGTTGGAGGATTTGGCAATAGTGTTCATTCTGCTTATGTGCCTAATTTTAACAATAGTTTATCAGGAAAAAAGGACATTTTGCTTTCACCGGTTGTTGATCTCTCTCAATTACCAAATCCATATTTGAAATTCGATGTAGCCTATGCTCGTATCCCCAACAGGCCCGATTCATTAGGTGTTTATTATACGATGGATTGCGGCATTAACAAGACTTATTTGTATAAGAAAACGGGGTTTGCACTTGCAACAGGAGGTAATTCAGTTACGAACTTTGTTCCTACAGCTGTTCAATGGAGGACTGATAGTGTGATGCTGCCTTTTATTGCCGGTGATGTGCAAATTGGTTTTGAAAATACCAACGGATACGGTAATAATGTTTATATTGATAATATTAATATATATGATCTTGTTGTTGGTGTTAATGAACTTGATAATGCTTTTGAAGTTCTGGTTTCGCCAAACCCTGCGCAAGATTATGTTGAGTTTATTATCAATGGCAAGGTTGTCAATAAAGGGGCAATGTCGATTGAAGTCTTCGACAGTGATGGCAGAATTGTTAAAGAAATGAAAGAAATTGACGAAACGGAAACGAGAATTTTAATTAATGATTTACGTTCCGGGTTATATATATATAATATTACCAACAAAGACGGGCTGGTCTTAAAAGCCGGAAAGTTCGTCCATCTGTAAACTTATTGCTTATAAAAAAACCACCTCGAATATTCGGGGTGGTTTTTTTTATTGCGTAAGTTGATTATGCCATTGCCATTTTTGACCTTGAAGGTTTAGAAACAACCTTGCCGGAAGCCTTTTTCGATATACCAAAAGCCGTTTTCAATTTCTCAACATAATCTAACTTTTCCCAAGTGAAAAGTTCAACTTTTTTAGTAATCTTTTTATTGTTCACTAAAAAAGTTTTTGTTACTTCTTTTGGATCGCGGCCCATGTGTCCATAAGCAGCGGTTTCACTGTAAATAGGATTCTTCAGTTTTAAACGGTCGATGATTACAGCTGGGCGCATATCAAAAATGGCAGCGCATTTCACAGCTATAGCACCATCCGTCATATTAACTTTTGATGTGCCATAAGTGTTTACATACAAACCAACAGGTTTAGCAACACCAATGGCATATGCCACCTGTACCAATACTTCATCGCAAATGCCGGCTTTCACCAGATTCTTTGCAATATGACGTGTTGCATAAGCTGCGGAACGGTCAACTTTTGAAGGATCTTTACCGGAGAAAGCACCACCACCATGGGCTCCCTTTCCGCCATAAGTATCAACTATAATCTTACGTCCTGTAAGACCTGTATCACCATGTGGTCCGCCAATAACAAACTTACCGGTAGGGTTAATGTGATACACAATTTTATCGTTAAACATTTTTTGTACACGTGCCGGTAATTGTTTTTTAACACGTGGAATCAAAATATTCAAAACGTCTTCACGTATTTTCTTCAACATCTTTAACTCACTGTCAAAATCATCATGTTGTGTTGAAACAACTATTGCATCAATACGCACCGGTTTATTTTCGTCATTGTATTCAATCGTAACCTGTGATTTTGCATCGGGGCGCAAGTATTTCATTTGCTTCCCTTCTTTTCTTATTTTCGATAACTCTCGCAATAAAATGTGAGCAATCTCTAATGGCAACGGCATCATGTTGTCTGTTTCATTGGTAGCATAGCCAAACATCATTCCCTGATCTCCAGCGCCTTGCTCTTTGTGAAGGCCTTCGCCAATATTCACACCTTGCGCTATGTCAGGTGATTGCTGATGCAATGCAGTAAGAATACCACATGATTTGGATTCAAACATATAATCGGCATTGTTATAACCAACCTGATGGATGGCTTCACGTACCACTTCTTGAACATCTACATAAGCCTTCGTGGTGATCTCACCGGCTACTACAACCTGACCTGTAGTTACCAGGGTTTCACAGGCAACTCTTGAGTTGGGATCCTGTGCAAGCATGTTGTCAAGAATGGCATCTGATATTTGGTCAGCCACCTTGTCCGGATGACCTTCGCTAACTGATTCTGATGTGAATAAATAAGGCATGTTTTAGTATATATAGTTTTGATTATTTCAAGTTAATGGCTGATGATAAAAGCCCTGTTTTCTATCCGTTTTTTTTGCAAGGCGCAAAGATAGAAAACGTAAATGGGATTCTCAGTTTTCCTTCGTAAGCTGTTGAAAAATGCTCTCCATACTGCTGTTCTCCTGCTGAAGGGTAAGAATATCTACCTGATGATCAACAGCAAACCGGAATAAAACCTGCCTGATATCGTCCTGGTTGGAAGCCGTAATCCTGTACATATTACCATTGGTGTTTTCCACTGCGCTAACACCGGGAATTGCTGCTAAAAGTGCTTTTTGAACCGTTTGATTGAACTCCACCAAAATACGGTTACCTGAAGAAGCTTTTTGCTGTAAGATACGGGTATCATCATCGGCCACAATTTTGCCTTTGTTGATGATAATAACGCGGTTACAAATGGCCTCTACTTCCTGCATAATATGGGTAGATAAAATAACCGTCTTTTCCTTCCCAATATTTTTAATCAGGGAGCGAATATCCATTAACTGATTGGGATCGAGGCCGGAAGTAGGCTCATCAAGAATAAGCACCCTTGGGTTGTGTATCATGGCTTGTGCTAGGCCTACGCGTTGTCGGTAACCCTTTGAAAGCGACCCGATTTTCTTCTTTTGCTCTGGCCCTAAACCCGTAATTTCAACCATTTCGTCCACCCTTTTGGTAATACTATTTTTAGGTAGGTGAATACCGGCCATAAAAGCCAGGTATTCTTTCACATACATATCAAGGTAAAGCGGGTTATGTTCAGGTAAATAACCTACCTGTCGCCGAACGTCTACAGAAGCATCATTAACATCAAAAGATTCAACGGTTACCTTTCCCTGTGTTTGTGGCAGAAAACAAGCGATAATTTTCATCATGGTGGATTTCCCGGCTCCGTTTGGCCCTAGAAAACCGACAACCTGACCTGACCCCACCTCGAAACTCACGTGATCAAGGGCGGCCTGCTCGCCATACATTTTTGTTACATTTTCAACCTTCACTGACATGGCGCAAATGTAGCATTTCCTTTTCACGCTCATTGGGTATCCGGATGTCGGTTTTAAGTTTCCTGTTTTCCTGATAGTTTTAGGGAATTCGGCTTGCTGCTCACCTTATTAATGCTCATTACTCAATACTTTTCATTCAAATGAACTCAATCAAACTTAAACCAGTTCAAACAAATTTGTACCACCACAAACAATTCAAACAAACAACAAATGCAAGTCTTAAGTCTTGATTCTTGGCTCTTGATACTAATATCTCATTCCGTCTATCTTTGGCGCACAATGAAAGGACTGGTATTGAAATCGACAGGCAGTTGGTTTGAGGTGGCTGATGTCAATGGCGATGTTGTTTCCTGCAGGATGCGTGGTCAGCTGAGATTAAAGGTAACAGACACTACAAGCCCTGTTTCAGTGGGAGATCACGTGGAATATGAAGTGGAAAAAGATGGAACAGGAGTCATTATGGATGTGTTGCCAAGGACAAACTACATCGTTCGTAAATCAGTAAAACTCTCAAAGCAAAGTCACATCATTGCCGCTAATATCGACCGGGCTTGGTTGGTGGTAACTCCGGTTTATCCAAAAACATCAACAGGTTTTATCGACCGCTTTATTGCCGGTGCAGAGTCTTTTCGAATTCCTGTTACATTAATCTTCAACAAAGCTGATCTTTTCAAAGAAGAATTGGAAGAGGTGCGTACAAACTATATTAATATATATGAACCGTTGGGCTACCAGTGTTTCAAAGTTTCTGCATTAACGGGTGAAGGCATTGCAGAAGTAAAAGCAGCGATAAAAGATAAAGTGAATTTATTCAGCGGACATTCAGGTGTTGGCAAATCAAGTTTAGTCAATCAACTCGAGCCTACATTATCATTAAAAACAGGCGGTATCTCGAAACAGCATATGAAAGGAATTCATACCACCACCTTTGCACAGATGTACCCTTTAAGTTACGGCGGATACATCATCGATACACCGGGTATCAAAGAATTTGTGAATATTGATTTTGTGCCTTCAGAAATCAGTCATTATTTTGTAGAGATGAGGGAATTAATGAATGAATGTCATTTCAACAATTGTCTGCATGATACGGAAAAAGGATGTGCCGTTAAAACTGCTGTAGAAAATGGAACCATCAATCCTTCCCGCTATTATAACTATTTAAGCATGTTGCATAACGAAGATCACTTCCGTTAATTATATATATGAGGGTTGTAATACAAAGAGTAAGCGAAGCATCAGTGCTGATCAATGGTAATGAAAAACGAACGATCGGAAATGGGTTGCTGTTGCTTTGCGGTATTGAAGAAAGTGATGGACAAGAAGACATTGAATGGCTGAGTCAGAAAATAATTCAACTGCGTATTTTTAGTGATGCAGATGATAAAATGAATTTGTCGTTGAAAGATATTGATGGGGAGATACTTCTCATCTCACAGTTTACGTTGCACGCCTCAACAAAAAAAGGCAATCGTCCATCATTTGTTAAAGCTGCAAGACCGGAAACGGCAATTCCGATCTATGAAAAAATGATTCAACAATTAGAAGTTGATCGAGGAAGGAAAATAACGACTGGTGAATTTGGCGCTGATATGAAAGTGAATTTGGTGAATGACGGGCCGGTAACAATTGTCATCGATTCAAAAAACAGGGAATAAAATTGTTATTGTAAAAATTTCAGTTTTTTTTCACTATTCACTATTCACTATTCACTATTCACTATTCACTATTCACTATTCACTATTCACTATTCACTATTCACTATTCACTATTCACTATTCACTATTCACTATTCACTATTCACTATTCACTATTTA
>JANOXC010000183.1:0-14523 GCA_031418215.1 Bacteroidota bacterium | reverse complement strand
GCAACATTAATGACCAATGCTATTGCAACCGCTTCAACAGGGGAGACCATCTTTTGTGGACCGGTTGATGATCCGTTTTTTGTGGACCTCGGAGGTATATTTGATTTAGGTCAAACACGTGCAGGAGGTTCTGGTGTGGATGCACCAAAAGATGGTTTGAAATGTAAAAACACACATGCGATTTGTATTAAAGTTCCTATTTCGACTTTACAAAAAGATAATAAAACGGTTGCCCAATCAGTAAATATATTAGATCCTGACTTTGTAATAGGTGTTTGGGCCAGTGCAAGTCGTCAGCAAATTAGAACATTAAATGGTGATGGTACTGAAACACACAGCGGAAATTGGGTGCAAGTATCTCGTCTAGGTATGCCATTAGTTAATGAAGCAATTATTCCAATCGGAAAAAAAGACTTTTGGAATTCATTGACACCTTATCAGGATGGAACTTATTTCGACAGTCTTTTCTGTAACCCTGAATTGGGACTATATATGGACAATAGTTTATTTGGTAGTGCTGTACCGGGATTAAGTGCACTAAGAATACAACGTGCTTCACCAACAGTATTAGGGAATGTTGATTTTGGTAATGGTAATGACGGGCTGTATGTGCTTTACGGTAATGCTGCAACTAATGGAACGGCATTAGATACGAGTCTATTTGGAAAGTATTTATTACGTGACAATCAACCGCGTTCAGCCGATTTGTTGCCAATATTTTATACCGGTGTGCCGAATCTTGCACCGTATCAATTAGCAACAGGTAAAACACCAGGTAATCCTTTATCATCAGGAAAACCATTTATAAATAATTTTCTTCCAATATTTGGAGATATGCTGCGCTTGAATATGGCTGTACCAGTAACACCACGCAACAGTCCTCAATTCAGTTCTGAAGGTCTTATTGCAGCTGCAGTGTTGGGATTAACAGATCCGGCATATAATACTTCAACGACTTTACAATTTATTCCAAATATGGATGGTTTTCCAAATGGAAGAAGATTGGAGGATGATGTAACGCGTATTGAATTACAAGCTGTTGGTGGTGCTGTGTTGGCTGCTGTGGGTTTATGGTACGATGATTATGTTATTGGCCAAAGTCCGTTAACTCCGAAATTGTTTAGTGTATTGGGCTATACAACAGGTGTTGAAATGAATGACACTGTGTTCCAACCTGTGTTTCCATACGTACAAAAGCCGTGGAGTGGTTATGGATTGTGCGCAGGCGGATCAATAGTATCATCAATAAACCCCGGAGCTGAGTTGAACATTGGGGCACCACAATTAATAATGGAAGTGTTTCCTAACCCGGCTGCAACACAAACAACAATCAGGATTCGAGTGTTGGCAGAGGCTAAAACAAAACTTTCAATATATGATGGGAATGGTCGCATTATTGCCACACCGCTTAACGAATATAAAACAAAAGGTACTTATGATATTCCTTTGAACCTTTCAAAGTATGCAAACGGTGTATACTATGCTGTGCTTGCCAACAATGATCAAACTGTTCAATCGGTTAAAATAATTGTAAACAAGTAATAATTTACCGTATGCAGATTCTTGTTTGTATAATAAGAATCTGCATACTTTATTTTTAAAACAACAATTATATGAAACCAAAATACATCTACCTGATCTTTGCTGTTTTTGCCATTACTTTCACTTTTTTCCTGATTAACAGGGAAAAACAAAAATCACAACTTACATTGTTGGAAAGAACAGGGACTATCAGCAATTCAACGGAATGGATAAATACTAAAGCTGCAATTGAAAAGCTGATGGGTGACTTAAGGAGCAATCCGAATAATCTGAAAGCAAAACTTCAACTGGCATTTGCATATATACAGGAATCTCGCGTAACAGGTAATCATGGTTATTATGATAAGGCAGCATTGGAATTGATTGATGAAATTTTAGCGGAGCGGGAAAATGATTACGAAGCAATGTGTGCAAAAGCAACTGTACTT
The DNA here is from genome assembly GCA_031418215.1 of Bacteroidota bacterium. Lineage (GTDB taxonomy): Bacteria > Bacteroidota > Bacteroidia > AKYH767-A > OLB10 > JANOXC01. Next base: position 12,553 of record JANOXC010000183.1, on the reverse strand, counting down.
TTATCACAGCATCATTTTGCAGATGCATTAGAGATTGGCAAGAAGATAGTAAAAGAAAATGCATTTAGCGCTTTTGGTTATGGAATTTTAACCGATGCAAATGTGGAATCAGGAAATTATAAGGAGGCGGTTCAAAGTGCTGATAAAATGGTTTCATTGCGTCCGGATATGCGATCTTACTCACGCGTTTCTTATTTGCGTGAAATATATGGTGATAATGAAGGCGCCATTCAGGCTATGATGATGGCTGTTCAGGCAGGCGTTCCGGGAGCCGAACAAACAGAATGGGCAAGAGTTTATGTTGGTCATTTGTATGAGCTAAAAGGAGACCTTAAAAGTGCAGAAAGCTATTTCCAGGAAGCTTTGTATCACAGACCTCAGTATGCCTTTGCTCTTGCAGGAATGGGAAGAGTTGCAAAAGCGCAAAGGAATTTCACAGAAGCCATTAAGTATTTCGACCGTGCAAAACTAACCGTGAGTGATTATTCATTTTACGATGAGTTGGCCGACGTTTATCATGCTAAGCAAGAGCCGATACTGGCTAATAAGGAAATTAAAGAAGCAATTGAAATGTTGAACAACGGAAACGGAAAGGAGGGAAATTCTTTTCACGGCCATTATGCCGACAGGGAGTTAGCGCTGTTATATGTTAAATCTTATCAATATGATTTGGCTTATCAGCATGCCATGACGGAATACGTGCGCAGGCCAAATAATATTGACGTTAATCAAACCCTCGCATGGGTACAATATAAACGTGGCGAATATGCTGATGCCAATAATAAAATAATAGTTGCGTTGAGTACTAATTCACAAAACCCTACTTTGTTATTTCAGGCCGGGCTTATTAAAGCGAAGAATGGAGATATAGCAACAGGAAAAAAATTAATGCTAATGGCACTCACCTTAAATAAATATATTGCGTTTGATTTATTGTACGATGGAAAAAAATATTTGAAAAACAAGGAACTGTATGCGCAGAGGTAAATTACAATATTTGTTTTCACGTAATCACTTTTGGTTTTTTTTGTTGATGGGTCTTTTGTTCTCATCTGGCAGCCTATTTGCCCATACTGTCAATTATTCACTTAGTAACTTGTCGCATACGGAAGTAGGCTTTGTTTATTTAAAAATGGGCTTTGCACATATTCTCCCTTTTGGATTCGATCATGTACTTTTTATACTTGGATTATTTTTTTTTAATAGTAAATTGAAATCTGTTATTTGGCAAGCTACAGCCTTTACTATTGCACATTGCATTACGCTTATTTTAGCAATGTATGGATACATACATCCAATTAGTTCAGTAGTTGAACCGATTATTGCCCTTTCTATTTTGTTGCTTGCCATTGAAAATATTTTTGCAACAGAGTATAAGTGGTATCGCGTGTTGATTGTTTTTGGATTTGGATTGTTTCACGGTTGTGGTTTTGCATCTGCATTGGCAGAAGCCGGCTTGCCTGAAAATAATTTTATGCTTGCCTTACTAACTTTTAATTTAGGAGTGGAGGTAGGCCAAATCACGGTGATTTTATTAGCCTGGCTACTGATTGGAAAGTGGTTTAATGATAAGTCATGGTATAAAAAAAGGATTGTAATTCCTATATCGCTTTGTATAGGAAGTATTGCCCTATATTGGACTATTGAAAGGGCTTTCTTCAGCTAATTTATTTGCCTATTAAGGACCAACCATTTAATTGCTTGTTTTTCCGTTAGGCCCAACTCCTTGTAGAGTTAAGCCTCTTGGCAGTCTTTTAGATATTATTTCATTTCTTTGCCATAATTAAAGGTAAGCTGGTCTTTTATGGCAGTTATGAAATATAGTGAAGAGGAGCTTGTAAATTTATTAAAAGGCAAGGATGCGAATGCCTTTAGTTATCTGTATGATAATTATTCTGCTGCTTTATACGGAGTAATTTTACGGATATTAAAACAAGATGAGGGTGCAGCTGAGGATATACTTCAGGATGCTTTTATAAAGATATGGAGTAAAATGGCGTTGTTTGATTCAACAAAGGGCTCACTTTTTACCTGGATGTTAAATATATCAAGAAATACAGCGATTGATTCCTTGCGCAATGTTAACAGGGTGGAAGTGAATTCCATCGATGACAATTTGCGATTGATTGAAAGGAAACATCAGTCGGGTTCGAAGGAAGATATTATCGGGTTGAAGGAAGTAATAAGCAAGCTAAAGCCAGAGCATAAAATTTTAATAGATCTGGCTTATTTTAGTGGATATACACAAGAAGAAATTGCAAAGGAGTTGAATATACCATTGGGGACTGTTAAAACCCGAACAAGAGCAGCATTGATGGAGTTGAGGAAAATAATAAACTAGGAAAGTGCATTGCAAGGACTAATTACCTGCTCTTCTGAACCCCTTTTGTTTATTGTAGTTTATCTGGTTCTGTTAAAATTTGTAATCAAGTGGATTTAGGTTATTGATGTAAACATTACGGTTTAACATGCATAGAAAAAAATTTCTGCAAACTTTCTTGTTATTACCAATTGCAAGCGCAACTATGAAAATTAAGGAATTAAATAAAATAAGTGAAGCATTCCATGATACTGCTTCCATGCCTGTGCTTTTTATGGGACATGGCAGCCCGATGAATGCTATTGAAGAAAACGAGTTTGTGAAAGGTTGGCGTACCATTGGACAGACCTTACCAAAACCCAATGCTATTTTATGTGTATCAGCACATTGGGAAACAAAAGGAACCTTTGTAACGGCGATGGAAAAACCTCCGACAATCCATGATTTTGGTGGATTCCCTCAAGCATTGTTTGATATACAATATCCTGCTCCCGGTAGCCCTGAATTAGCAAAGGCAGCTCAAGATGTTATTAAGAAAACTGTTGTTGGATTAGATGAAAAATGGGGGCTTGATCACGGAGCATGGAGTGTGATAAGGCGATTGTATCCTAACCATGATGTTCCTGTGATTCAACTCAGCCTTGATTACGATCAAAAGCCGCAATATCATTTTGATTTGGCAAAAGAGTTGGCACCACTGAGAAAAAAAGGCGTGTTGATTATCGGAAGTGGTAACATGGTGCATAATCTAAGTAAAATGGACTGGAACAATCCCGGATCAGGATTCGATTGGGCCATTGAAGCGAATGCAAAATTGAAAAAACTGATTACGGAAAATGGACATCAGCAATTGATCAATTATCAAAATCTGGGAGCTGCATTAAGTTTATCAGTACCAACTCCTGAACATTATTTGCCGTTGTTATATACATTGGCTTTACAGGAAAAAAATGAGAGTATTTCATTTTTCAATGATAAAACCATAATGGGATCGATAAGTATGACTTCTTTGAAGATTGGTAATTCATAATATCATCGAATTACGAATTTACGAATGAAAGAAGATCAACGAATACGAATTAGTACGAATTTACGAATAATATATTCTTAAAATCTTGATTCTTGCCTCTTGATTCTCATTTGTAAACATTAACAGCTTCCTGAATAAAATCCAGTACTTCATCGCGTCCTAGAGCTGTTGAGGCAGAAGTTAAAAAATACTGCGGGGCTTCTTCCCAGTGCTTCAGTAATTCATTTTTGAAAATAACAGACTGATTATTAATTTTTGTTTTTGTAAGTTTATCTGTTTTTGTAAATATAATTGCAATCACTAAATTTTTTCCACCCAGTTTATTGATCATGTCAATATCACTTTTTTGTGGAGGCACACGAATGTCAACCAACACAAAAATCACCATCAGGCTTTTACGTTTGGTGAGATAATCCATGATCATCACTTCCCAACTTGCGCGTCGTTCCTGGCTTACTTTTGCAAAACCATAACCGGGCAAATCTACCATATACCATTTATTGTTGATGATGAAATGATTGATGAGTTGCGTCTTTCCGGGAGTTGAAGAAGTTTTAGCCAACCCTTTTTTACCGGTTAACATATTCAACAAGGAAGATTTTCCAACATTGCTTCGTCCGATAAAAGCAAACTCCGGCATTGTTTCAGCAGGCAACTTTTCTATTTCTGTGTTGCTGACAACAAATTCAGCGGAGGTTATTTGCATTTTATTTATTTAAAAGCTAATGGAGATAATTTGTTAAAATGACGGAAATTCTTAGTCCCAATACTTGGTACTAGATACTCAATACTTATTTTTTCAAGTACGTATTCACATGCCGCTCTTTCTTCGAATCATAAATATCAGCAATCGTAACAAGAATACCTGTTTCTTCCACATCACCAAAATGGTCATTCAAAGCTGTTCCAAATGATTTCATTGTTGGTGAAACATTCATATATGAATTTAAAAGCGGGGGGATGTTTTCACCTAGCGCGCGTACATTTTTATTCAAAATTTTATGTCCTTCTTTATAATCAAGTCCTTCGAGAGATTTTCCGAAAGCTGTCATGTCATGCATAATGGGCAATGACTTGATAGGCCATGCAAGTTTATCTTTATCGGGAAAATAAAATTGCATGAAATATAGAATCATATCACGCGCCTCCTGATTAAAATGACGGTACATTGTAACTTTACCCCAGTAATATTTAATGTCAGGATTGTCGACCATAATAGCGCCTAATCCATCCCATAAATTATCGAGACTGAATAAGCCGGTACGGTTTTCTGCACTTGGCTGATATTTAGTCTGCACAAAGGATCGCCCTAATTCAATCGTAAAAGGCATATAATCTTTTTGGAATTCCTCACTAAAGGCGAACAATTCAGAAGTTGCTAAAAAAGGCCTTCCCAATTCATCGAAGGAATCGCCACATTTGATAAAGCGGTAGCCACCTGTAATTTCCTGTTCCTCATCATCCCAAACGATGAGTTGTTTATAGGGCATGTCACTGATGTCAAAAGCATCGAGGTCGCAGTCCTTGCCTGTTCCACCACCGGCATCACGAAAAGTAAGTTCCCTTAACCTGCCAATCTCACGTAATACATTCGGTGCGTTTTTCCAGGTAACGATATATATATGATGCCCGCCCTTGTTTGCTACACGGATAAACTTATCCTGTGTCAGCTCACTTTTGAGTAATTCAGGGGAAACGGGGGCAATAAGGGGCTTCATTGTCCGGCTAAATTAATGTTTCTGTTGAAACTTTTGTAATGACTTTGAAATGTATTAAAAAATAGTACACAATTTAGCTAACACATAAACTGCACTCTAAAGATTGGTACAGATTAAAAATAAAGTCAAGCTTCACTTGGTCCACACTTTAAGACTTGCTATATCAAATAATGAATTATGTTTTAAGTGGCAGCAGCTATATATAATCAACCCATCTTATACTGTAAAATCAACATCATGATTATCTTTTAGTTTATACACAAAATCCTTCATTATTTGTGCCCATGCTAAGTCTGAATGTCTTTTATCAAAAACTGTGTAAGGAATTGGCTTACCAAAAATGATGTTAATGGTTTGCCCTTTCTGTTTATACATCTCATCCACCAGGTAAAACATTTCAATGTTTACTTTGACACCAAGCCTTTTACGCCAAAAGGCGAAGTTGTAAAAGAAGTTGGTGTTATTCCCATCAATAAAAACAGGAATGATATCACGCTTATGCTGACGCGACCTTGAAATAAAAGTTTTTTTCCATTCAAGATCTTTTATGATACCATTTTGCTTTCTGCTTGCCAGCCCCGCAGGAAAAATCATGATGGCCAAATCTGTCCTGTATAAATTGTTAATTATTTCAATACTCTGTGCTGCATTTTTACCATGCTTATTAACTCCGATAAAAATGTCTTCCAGGTTTTTCAGTTGCATTAAAACATCATTAACGATAAACTTAAGGTCATGCCTTTTCTTTCCAATACTCTGTACAAGGGCAATACCATCCAGCCCACCCAATGGGTGATTACTGGCAACGATGCAGCCACCAGTTTCCGGCAGGTTTTCAATACCATAAATATTTACAGTGGCGCCGAATTCCCTGATGATATCATCTACAAAATCAAATGATTTGTGATGTCCGTTACGTTTTATAAAATCGTTGATTTCATCCTGGTGCAATATTCTTTTTACATATCGCAATAAAAAACCAGGCATTACCCTGAGCAGCTTCGGGTTCTTGTCTTTTATAACCTTTTCAATATCAATGAATTTCTTTTCAACTTTAGCTTCCATGCATGATTTTAAGAGGCGTAAATATAGAATTTCCTGTCTATTGAGCTATTGACCCCTTTAAAGAAGTATGCAGAGCACCCAAGCCTGGGACCACAATCATTTCAAAATCAATGCAATATTCCTGAATATTCAAAGTTTTTAACAAAAGTGGTAGAAAGTGGTAAAAAGTGGAAATATTTGTTTTAGTTTTACACCCATCTGATAAAAAGCAGCCATAAACAGCTTAAATCAACCAGCCAACTAGCAAGTTAATGACACAATTTTTAGGGGAATTTGAATGTAAGCTCGATGCCAAAGGCCGCATGATGTTGCCAATGGGGTTGCGCAAACAAGTACACCCCGATGCATTGGAAAAATTTGTGTTGAACCGAGGTTTTGAAAGTTGTTTGGCTATGTATCCGATGAATGAGTGGCAGGCCATTAGTGCTGAAATCAACCAGCTCAACCAATTTGTGAAAAAGAACAGGGAGTTTGCGCGCTACTTCTACCGAGGAGCTTCGGAAATGGAGCTGGATGCTACAGGACGCTTACTCATTCCTAAAAGATTGCTGGAGTATGCAGGTATTGATAAGGATGTTATCCTCTCTGCATGGTCTAATAAAATTGAAGTGTGGGCACCGGATAAGTTTGAAGCATTGTTGAAAGATGAGCCGGATGATTTCGCAGCATTGGCAGAAGAGGTGATGGGTAAAGCGAATAAGGGAAACAATGATACCGTATCATAATCCTGTTTTATTGCAGGAATGCATAACGGCATTGAACATTAAGCCTGATGGAATATATATAGATGTTACTTATGGGGGCGGGGGACATTCAAAAGAAATACTGAAACATTTGAAAACCGGACGATTGATAGCTTTTGACCAAGATGCTGATGCATTGCCCAATCGCATTGATGACAATCGGTTGACTTTTTTTAGGGATAACTTCAGTAACGTATTACATCACTTGCAAGAGATTAATTGTTTACCTGTTGATGGACTGCTTGCTGACCTTGGCATTTCGTCGCACCAGATTGATGAGCCGGCACGCGGATTTTCTACTCGTTTTGAAGCAGACCTCGATATGAGGATGGATCAGCGTTCAGCACTTACTGCGCAACAAATCATCAATACATATCCTGTTGCAGATTTGGTAAAGCTGTTTTCAATGTACGGTGAAATAAGAAATGCAAAGCAGTTGGCCAATGCAATTCATAAAGCACGTCGTTCTCAACCAATTGTTTCAACAACAGAATTAAAATCGGCTATAGCTTCCTGTTACTCGCCTGACAGAGCGAATCAATATTTAGCCCGCGTATTCCAGGCACTACGGATTGAAGTGAATCAGGAATTGCAGGCATTGCAGGATTTAATGGAGCAAAGTCCGGAAGTCATTAAGAAAGGTGGAAGGCTGGTTGTGATTGCTTATCACTCGCTGGAAGACAGGATGGTGAAAAACATGATTAACAGTGGCAATATAGAAGGGGATTTACAGAAGGACATTTTCGGAAATATAAACGGAAAAGTATTTCAGTCATTGACGAAGAAACCAATTGTACCTAATGAAGTGGAATTGAAAAATAACCCACGTTCACGCAGTGCAAGATTAAGAGTAGCGGAAAGGATATGAATAAGGTAAAACCTGTTGAAGAAAAGAAAGAAGCACCGGTGAAAAAAGTTCCGGGTAAGGGACGCAAATTCATTCGTGCCCTTAATGTTATCGGTTTGATTGATAAACAAGCGTTGGTACGTTTCATGCCTTTCGTATTCTTTCTGACATTTCTTGCCGTAATATATATAGGAAACAGTTACATGGCCGAACATACCATTCGACAGATCGATCAGACGGAAAAAGATTTGAAAGAATTGCGTTCGGAATATATAAGTGGTAAAACGGAACTCATGTTCCGAAGTAAGCAAACAGAAGTTGCCGCAGCAGTTGTTCCATTGGGCTTGAAAGAATCAACCACTGCTCCTCGGAAAATTGTTGTTAGAACAGATAAAGTTAAATAGTCACCATAACCAACCCAAAATCAGGTGCCGGAGATTAAAAAAGATATTATTTCGCGTATATATATAGTGTACGTTTGCTTCCTACTTTTTGGAGGTGCTATAGTTGCGCGCATTGTACATCTGCAGTTTGTTGAAGGTCCGGGCCTGAAAGCAAAAGCTGACAGCCTTACTTTGAGTTTCCGTACAATTGCACCATCAAGAGGTAATATATATTCTTCTGATGGCAGCCTTCTGGCTACTTCATTGCCACGATACGATGTTCACCTCGATTTGGGAGCCAGTGGCATCAGTAAAGATTTTTTCAATGAAAAAGTAGATTCATTGGCTTTATGCCTTTCGAATTTATTTAAAGACAAATCAAAAAATGATTATAAGCGCATCTTAAAGGATGTTAGAAGGGACGGCGAGCGTTTTTTTCTTTTACAACGCAACATCAGCTTTAAAGAACAGCGTGCATTGCGAACTTTCCCGATTTTTCGTTTAGGTCGCAACAAGGGCGGGTTAATTATTGATCAACTAAATAAAAGAGAGCGTCTTTTCAAACAACTTGCAGAACGTACAATTGGATATCGTTTAGAAAATAATAAGGCAAAGCCAGTGGGTATTGAAGGAGCCTTTGATGGTTATCTACGTGGGGTAGCTGGAAAAAGATTAATGCAACGTATTGCAAGCAATGTTTGGAAACCGGTAAACAATGAGAATGAAATAGAGCCCAAAGATGGCAGCGACATCATCACAACCATTGATTTGAATTTGCAGGATGTTGCTGAACATGCACTGGAAGCACAGCTTATTGCTCATAACGCTGACATTGGTTGCGCAGTTTTAATGGAAGTTTCTACCGGTTATATTAAAGCAATTGCGAACCTAAAACGGGGCAGTGATAATCAATATACAGAAGATTTCAATTATGCTATTGGTCAGAGTACAGAACCGGGCTCCACTTTTAAGTTGGCCTCATTAATGGCCGCAATGGAGGATGGATTGATTGACCTTGATGATTCTGTTGATACCCAGGGAGGAAAGATTTCTTATGCCGCAAGAACAGAGATGAGCGATTCGCATGAAGGCGGTTATGGTAAAATCAGTGTTAAAAAAGCATTTGCTGTTTCTTCCAATGTTGCTGTTTCAAAGATTATTTATAAAAAATATATAAAGGATCCTCAAAAATTTATTGATCGGTTGCATAAGATGCACATTGGAGATCCGCTTGGAATTCAATTGGCCGGCGAAGGAATTCCTCGAATTAAATCATCGCATGATAAAGACTGGTCAAAGATTTCACTGCCTTACATAGCGATTGGTTATGAATCGACGTTGACACCATTACAACTGCTTACATTTTATAATGCTGTGGCGAACAATGGAAAAATGGTTCAACCGCTGTTTGTTAAAGAAATTCGAAATAAAGGGGAAATAGTAAAGCATTTCAATACGAAGGTAATTGCCGATTCCATTTGCTCAAAGTCAACATTGGCAAACGCCAGGATTATGTTGGAAGAAGTTGTAAAGACAGGAACAGCCTCACATATCAAACATGCTCAATATGCAATAGCAGGTAAAACCGGAACAGCCAGGATTGCACAGGGATCGTCAGGGTATGGCAAAAATAACGGAACAGTAAAATATCAGGCTTCTTTTTGTGGCTATTTCCCTGCTGACAATCCTAAGTACAGTTGCATCGTAGTGGTTTATGCTCCCGGTAATAATGTTTATTATGGAGCGTCTGTTGCTTGCCCGGTGTTTAAGGAGATTGCTGATAAAGTATATGCGTTAGATATTGATATGCATAAAGAATTGAAAGCTGTTCCTGATTCTGTTTATGCAGGGTTGCCACCTGTGAAACCGGGCCTGGTTAAACCACTGAAAATAGTAAATCACAAGATGAATTTACAGACTGCTGATATCGATGGCAGTTGGATCAGCAAGAATTCAAAACCATTATATATAAAGGACAATGTAGTTCCAAGTGTTATTGGAATGGGACTCCGCGATGCAGTTTATTTATTGGAGTCGCAGGGTCTATCAGTAAAACCAATTGGACATGGTGCTGTGGTGAAACAATCTATCCCATCAGGAGAAAAAATTAATAAAGGACAACAGATAACTATTGAACTGAGTTGAAACTACTGCGCGACATATTATATAAATCGGGAATTGTTGAAATTACCGGCAGCACTAATTTTTTAGTGCCTGCAGTTTGCTTTGACTCCCGGGCAGTAACTCCAGGGTGCCTGTTTGTAGCATTGAGAGGAACACAGGCAGATGGTCATCTTTTTATAGCCAAAGCAATTGAATTAGGGGCAGCTGCAATTATTTGTGAAGAATTGCCAACATTGGTTAATGACAAGGTTATATATATTAAAGTAAAAGATAGTGCTGCCTCCTTAGGGTTTGTAAGCAGCAATTTTTATGACAACCCTTCAGAAAAATTAAAGCTGATTGGTATAACCGGAACCAATGGAAAAACAACAACGGCGAAACTGTTGCAACAGCTATTTATGGATGCAGGATTAAAGTCCGGTCTCCTTTCCACAGTAAATAATAAAATTGGAGAGGATACAGAGCCCTCCACCCATACCACACCTGATCCGTTACAACTCAACGCACTATTGGCAAAAATGGTAGCTGCGGAATGTACGCATTGTTTTATGGAGGTAAGTTCCCATGCAGTAGTTCAACAACGTATTGCAGGATTGCACTTCAAAGGTGGAATATTTACGAACATCACACGTGATCACCTCGATTATCACAAAACGTTTGACCAATATATAAAAGCAAAGAAAGGTTTTTTTGATCTTTTACCCGCCGAAGCATTTGCGCTCGTTAATATAGATGATAAGAATGGGAAGGTGATGGTGCAGAATACGAATGCGAAGGTGAAGACATTTTCACTACACAGCATGAGTGATTTTCGTGCCAAAGTATTGGAGAGCAGTTTTTCCGGATTGTGGTTGAATATCGACGGAACAGATATTTCCTGCAGGTTAATCGGTCAATTCAATGCTTATAATCTTTTAGGTGTTTATGCAACGGCTTTGTTGTTAGGAATTGAAAAATTACAAGCACTCACCTTGCTTAGTGCATTGCAACCACCTGAAGGGCGATTTGAATATATGGTATCCGGAAATAAAATCACAGGCATTATTGATTATGCACATACGCCTGATGCTTTACAAAATATATTGGATGCGATTAAAGATATACGTACAGGAAATGAGCAGGTGATCACTGTAGTTGGGTGTGGTGGCGATCGCGATGCAGGAAAGCGCCCTCAAATGGCAGCTATTGCCTGTGAGATGAGTAATAAAGTTATTCTTACTTCCGACAATCCCCGCAGTGAAGACCCACAGGATATCATTGAACAGATGCGCAAGGGTGTCCCGTTGCAACACATAAGAAAAACAATTGCAATTACAGATAGAAGAGAAGCAGTGTATGCAGCTGTAAATATGGCACAGGCCGGTGATATTATCCTTATTGCAGGGAAGGGGCATGAAAAGTACCAGGAAATAAAAGGAGTGAAGTATCCATTTGATGACAAGCAAGTACTGGAAGAATCACTATTAATTAATTAAGACATGTTGTATTACCTATTTGAATATTTAAACAAAACATATGACATTCCGGGTGCGGGGTTGTTCAAATTCCTGTCGTTTCGTGCAGCTTTGGCTATCATCACTTCACTTGGACTGACTTTATTTCTTGGAAAAAGAATTATCAATTTGTTGCAGCATCTACAGGTTGGTGAAACCATCCGTGATTTAGGATTAGACGGGCAAGAAAAGAAGAAAGGGACTCCAACAATGGGAGGACTCATCATCCTTGCCGCAGTTTTGATTCCTACTTTATTGTTTACAAAACTTGACAATGTATATATCGTCATCATGCTCTTAAGCACAGTTTGGCTTGGGCTAATTGGCTTTGTGGATGACTATATAAAAGTATTTAAGAAAGATAAAGCCGGACTTCGTGCCAAATCAAAGCTCATTGGACAGGTAGGTCTCGGGTTGATAGTAGGAGGAATATTATATTTCAATCAATATGTTGTTGTTCGTGAAAGGGTGAACAATGATAAATTCGTTTACGAACAAAAAACAAATCTTATTGATGATGTAAAAGAAACTGATGGTGTATTGTTCAGTGGGGAAAATGTGAAATCTACCAAAACCACCATTCCATTTGTTAAAAATAATGAATTTGATTATGCAGTATTGGTAGCGTGGGCAGGGGATAAAAAATACATTTTTTTACCACTGATATTTATTTTGATTGTTACGCTCATCATCACTGCCGTTTCTAATGGGGCTAATATTACTGATGGTATTGATGGTCTGGCAACAGGTACCTCAGCCATTATCGGGACAGTGCTCGCTGTTTTTGCCTACGTTTCAGGTAATACGGTTTTTGCAAACTATCTCAACAT